>JAFWPT010000030.1 GCA_017509375.1 Bacteroidales bacterium
GGCCAGCATCTTGAAGCGAGCTGCTTTTTATGTCAATGACAACCGCTTGGCCAAGACTGAAATCAGGAAATTGCAGCGGAACATGGACAGCAAACTCAAGTCTTTGGACAAGCATATCAAGGATTATTTTGTCGTTCACCAAAAGAACCGGGAGTATTCTGCCGAGGAAGTGGCCAGCATCCTCAAAGCCAATATTGCAAGGCAGGAGACAGCTGAAAAACGGCTGGCTAAAGAGCTGTATCACATGCGAAAACGGGTAATCAGCTATCCTAGAGCCATCGAAATGGCCAAAAATAACTATGTGCAGGGGGCGTTCAAACAGCTTCGTGCCGATAAGCGTGAACTAAAAAAACGGGAAGACAAACTCTCCCCGGAAGACCGGAAAAGCGCATGGCAGGAAATTGACCGCCGTGAGCAGGAACTGGAAGCACGGTGCAGCACAGCGGTAGGCCGGTCAAAAATAGAAGCCATAGCAGCAGGCATACTTCGCAAAAATGCGCCCATAGCCAAAGAGTACAATATGCTAAGTGCCAAGCACAGAACACTCAAAGATTCCATCGTACAGACAAAATATCAATCTCAGCGAGTTGAGGCAAGGGCACCACTAGAACAGGGCAATAAATTCCGTGTTGCGCCGTCATCAGCGGGAGGCAGTGGTGGCAGCAGCTATCCAACGCCATCCCGTGATGCAGACCTTATCAGCAAGGCATTATCCGGCGGAGCCAAAGAAGCCCAGCTGGTGGCAAGGTCAAAACCAGACGAGCCAGACGATTGGAAGTGGCTTAGTGAAGCAGAAAAAGATGATTTGCGAAACGACATGGCTACTATTGACCGTTACTAATGAAAAGTTAATAGACAATCAAACATCTATGTGCTATACTATGAATAGTTAATAAGTATTCATAGGAGATAAATATGGACGAGAAAAAGAGTGGCCGAGGCGGTGCCCGGGAGGGTGCTGGCAGGCCGAGAGAATTTGATGAAAGTTGCAAACCTAGAGCTATATATTGCTCATTCAGTGAGAAGCAGGAAATGGAAAAGTTTCTTGCCTTTAGACGAATTCTCAAGAAATATGATGCAAATCCATTTGCGTTGAGTGTGACTTTTGGAGATATAATATCATTTATGCAAGCTGGAACAGGTATGGGGCTTTTCCAACTACGCAAAGAAATACCAGAAGAAGCAGTTAATGAAATGGTTGAAAAGATAGAGTCTATTAATGCTAAAATTGGTAAATATCAGGTTAGGCGTAAAAAGTCGTAACCACAATATGAAAAGTTAATAGTTTATCAAAAGGCGGTGTGCTCCATGGATTATGAAGTAACAGAATACAAAGAAATATTTAGAGAGGTATTTGCTGGCTTGCTGGCAGATATTGACCGGGAAATAGAAAAACGTGGCATCAGTGACCAAGCGCATCCGTTGTATGTGTTCCAGTCAAAAATAAACATAATATGGGGCGAACTCCTGAGCGAGAAGTATTCGACCATGGAAGATATGTTGAAGCTCAAAGGGATTTTCGAGTTTTCTCAGGACTATGTAAGAGGTTTGGCTCAATGACATATAGCAGGGAAGAGTTTGAAAAAGCAAAGGGCAAGATTTTATCTAAGCTGCTGCTCCCCTATATAAGTCCTGCAGTAGAGCCACAGGCATTTCTTATAGTAGGCCAGCCCGGGGCAGGCAAAACTACCATGGCCAGGATTTTCACAAGCCAACTGGAGAAGAATGTCATATTTATCAGCGGTGACGAATACCGGCGGTTTCACCCAAGGTTTAGTGACTTGATAAAGCAGTATGGTGATGAGGCTGTGCTTCATACTCAAGAATTTGCAGGGAAAATGACAGAGGCCTTGATTGATGAATTAAGTAGCCGTAAGTATAATCTCATCATTGAGGGAACCTTACGTACAGTCGAAGTTCCGGCAAAGACCAAGTTCCAGCTGGAACGCCGGGGCTATGATGTGACTATGGCAGCTATACTTGTGAGGCCGGAAGTTTCCTA
>JAFWPT010000199.1 GCA_017509375.1 Bacteroidales bacterium
AGTATGGCGTACGCTTACGTAGTAGGTCTCACCCTTCTTGAGTGGACTGCCGTCGGCATTGCTGAGGGTCACGTTCTTGTAGTTAGGGGTGCCGGTTGCAACGCTGGTAGGTCCGGTGGCGCCGACTGCATTGGAGAAGGTGACGTCTCCCGACATCGGACGGCTGCCGGAGAACTCGACGAACACCACGTCGTCGAAATCAACGCTGAAACTGAACAGCGAGCCGATGAGACGGAAACGTATGGAGGGGTTCTCAACTGTTGCCGATCCAACCGTCACGAGGGCCTCGGGGTCGAAACTGCCCGCTACCGCATGCTGGTTCTGGGGAAAATCGATTTCGCAGGCGCCTGTGGCTACATCTACGCTCGTTGCGACAGAATACGGGTAGATTGCTATGAACTGTGTAGCTCCGGCGGTGACTGTACCTGTGAAGGATACCCTGTCTCCGTCGGAATTGGCTACAAATTCATGGGGAACAGAGGACTTGTCGTCATATACGGCAATCTTGTCGCCAGCTTTCCAGCTGAGCTTCAGAAGGGTCTGCTCTTCTTGAGTATAGGTAGAGCCGACTGCTACTTTCGTGTCGGCGGGAAGGCCTTCTTCGAGGTCGAAAGAGGCGTTGAACGTCATCTCCACTGTCTGGAGATCTTCCCCGGCGGGAACTTCGGTTTCTATGGTCTGGCAGGAAATGAATGCCGAAATAGCCATAGCTGTGAGCAAATAGATCTTTTTCATAATAGCATTCAGTTTAATTACCATCCAAACTCTTCTGAAACAGTCACGTCTTCAATGACGCTGCTTGCAAATTCGCTGGCGCATACAAGGCTGTCAATATCTACAGACCCGAATGCGCAGCAAGGTGTTTTGTAAGGTTTTTTGATTGTCATAATATTGTAGTTCTTTTATTGTACTGAGGTAAGCTGGGGACCGAAGGCCTGGTAGCCACTTTCCAGAACGAATTCACCGGTGGCTGTGTTGAAGCTTGCTATCGGGTTCGAATCCAATGTGGCAACTTCAGTCAGCGGTCCTCTGCATGCGGAATCGGAGATGGTCCATTTCTTTCCGGAGCCAAGGCTGCCGTAGCAGTAGTTGTCGGAGGATACGCCTTCGAATACGGTCGCGGCATTTGCAACGGAAAGATTGGCCTTGAACATCTTGGCATTTGAACTGTAAGTGCCGTCCTCGGCCCAGAGGATATTATTGCGGATGTAAATGGATTTCAGATAATGTGTCCTGAAAAGGCCGTTGCCGTTCGGCATATTGTAGAACAGGTTGTTGTCCATTACGACTTCCTGGTTGCAGGTGTTTTCCGCGATACCTGAAGCCGTGGTATAGAACACATAAGTCCCATTCTGTGCGGCTGAGGCGTACAGGACATTGTTGGTGAAGGTGAAGTCCTTGTAACCGGCCAGGGTAGTGGCTCCGGAACCGATGGAGAACAACTGCACGTTAGCGGTAGTGGCGATACGGTTGCCGTTCATCTTGATGCTGTTGATGCCGTTTGTCAAGTAAGAACTGTTGGGTGCGTAGAACGGTCTTGCGACGTTCTTGATATTGCATTGCTGGACGGTAAGGGACGAGAAGTCGCCGTCGCTGTCTTTTTTCGCCAGGAACTGGCCGCTGGTCATCGCGGACATATCTATGATGAGGTTGTCCAGCACGAGAGAGCCGGATTTCACCAGGATCAACTTGCCGTTTGTTCCTTTGTAAGTCGCCGGATGGTCGGGATCGTTGCTTGTAATCACCACGTCCGAGGTTATGGCGGCCTCCGATGTGTTGGTAACGGTAGCGGAAGCGTCCAGGAAGATAAGTCCGCTCATTCCTGTCGTAAAGTTACCTCCATCATTAAGCAATATGGCATCACCGTCCGTTGCTTTATTGTAGGTCTTTCCGGCGATTGTAACGTCGAATCCGGCGGTGTAGACGGCATGTCTGTCGTAGGCTAAACTGACATTGGAGCTGTTGAACTGCCCCAACGGGTAGATGGTTTTCCTTGCAATCTGCAGGTTTTTGCTTCCTGTTCTGCTCGCCACTTTGGCATCTGCGGTGATAAGCTTCGCCGTGAATCCTTCATGGGCGTTGCTGCCGGTATGGCGCACGCTCACATAGTAGGTTTCACCCTTAGTCAGGGGGCTTCCGTCAGCATTCTTTATGCTTACGTCCTTGTGGTTTGGAGTGCCTGTACTCACACTTGAGGGACCGGATGCAGTAGAGTTAAAACTGAGCTGTCCCGACATCGGCCGGCTTCCGGAGAACTCCACATAAACGACATCGTCGAAATCCACCTTGAAGCTCAGCAGGGCGCCGAGGAGGCGGAAACGAAGGTTGACATCTGTGGCTTCAGCATATGCGGTCGCCACGAGAGCCTCGGGGTCGAAGCTCCCGGCGACGGCTGTCTGCTCCCTGGGGAAAGACGCAACGCAAGCACCGGTTTCTGCATTTGCACTTTCAGCAGCAGAATAGGGATAGATTGCGACGAATTTGGTAGCGCCGTCGGTAACTGTGCCGGTGAAGGACGTCTTGGCCCCGTCGGCATTTGCGGTAAACTCGTTGGGGGTGGAGGAGAGGTTGTCATAGATGGCAATCTTGTCTCCCTTCTTCCAGGTGAATTTCAACTGATTGTTGCCTGTATCTACCTCGCCTACCGCTACTTTGGTATCGGCGGTGAGTTCTTCGTTCATGTCTATGGAAGCGCTGAAAGTCATCTGGACTTTGCCGGGCTCTCCTTCTGTCGGAATTTCTGTGTCTATGGTCTGGCAAGAAATGAATGCCGAAACAGCCATAGCTGCGAGCAAATAAAACTTTTTCATAATTACATTCATTTTACCATTCATATTCTTCAGCAATAGTTGCAGTTTCGAATTCACTGTCTTCGAATTGACTTGCGCATACAATGCGGCGGCAGGTGAGTGTGTACACCCGGCACACCGGCGGGAAATAATTATTGTATTCCATATCTTTAACAGCTTAACTAAAGAGCACACCGCCGTTTATGTCGATGCCGGTGCCGGTGATGTAGGATGATTCGTCGCAGGCGAGGAAGCATACGAGGTCGGCGACTTCGGATGCTTCTCCCTCACGGCGCAGGGGAGCGCTGTTGTGGAGGTTCTCGCGGGCTGCGGGTTTGGTGAATTTGTCATGGAACGAAGTGTTGATCATTCCTGGAGTGACCGCATTGACCCTGATTCCTGCAGGGCCGAGTTCCTTAGCCATGGCCCTGGTGTAGCAGAGCACTGCGGCTTTGGAGGTTGCGTACAGGGAGGCGCCGGGGCCACCGCCGTCACGTGCGGCCTGGGAAGAGAAGTTAACGATAGCACCGCCTTCGGTCATTGCGGGAACGACCTCGCGGGTGCAGAGCCATACGCTCTTGAAATTGACGTCCATAAGCAGATTGTACCAGTCTTCGTCCTGCTCGGTGACGGTCTTGCGGCCCATGATGCCGCCGACGACGTTTACAAGCACGTGGACGACGGGTCCGAAAGCCTCTTTCGTTTTCTCGAAGAGGTTCTTTACGTCTGCGGCCTTGGTCATGTCACCCTTTACGATAATGGCCTCTCCGCCTTCGGCTTTGATGAGACGCAGAGTCTCCAAGGCGTCCTCTTCGCTTCCGCGGTAGTTGACACACACCTTTGCGCCTTCGCGGGCGAGTTTAATTGATACTGCGCGACCGAGGTCGCGGGAACCGCCTGTCACGACGGCTACTTTTCCTTCAAGTTTTTTGTTCATACTGTTATTTATTTTGTGTTGTTTTCAATGAGTGCCTCGTGCTCGATCTTGCCGCCGAACAGGAAGACGCAGATTAGACTGAGCGGTACCAGGGATGCGCCCATGATGAAGAACGGTGTCCAGTTGTCGCCTGCGGTAAGCATGGGAATAAAGAGCATGCTGAGGATGGTGCCGAGGGTAGCGGCAGCTCCACCGAGTCCGGCGAGGGAACCGATGCTCTTGCCGGTGTACATGTCTCCGGGGAGCGTCTGGATGTTGTTGATGGTGAACTGGTATCCGAAGAGGATGACGGCCATTACGGTCACGGCCACCATGGGATCCTGCACGAAAGCCACGAAGATAAGTGAAGGCAGCAGGATAGCGGCGCCGATGACGATGGACGTCTTGCGGGCGAATCCGACGCTGCGGCCCTTGCGGATGAAGAAGCTGGAAGCCCAGCCGCCGGCGAGCGAACCGAGTGCCGCTCCGACATAAGGGATCCACATGTGTGCCGCGAGCTGCTTGATGTCCATGCCGTACTTCTGGCCGAGGTAGATGGGCAGCCAGGTGACGAACATCCACCAGATGGGGTCGAGGAAGAAACGTCCGAGGATAACGGCGTAACTCTTGCGCCTGGAGAGCAGCTGGCCCCAGCTGAGGCCCTTGTCGTTCGCGACCTTGCACTCGGGCTGGCCGCTGAGTATATAATCCTTTTCCTTGTCGGTGATCCAAGGGTGGTCCTTTGGCCCTTTCTTGTTCACGATGAGCCAGGGGATGATCCACAGGGGCGCCAGGATACCGATTGCCACGAAGGTCAGTTTCCAGCCGAAGGCGGAATATATGAGCGCAATGAGAATGGGCGCGAGGATGGCACCTATGGACGCACCGGCGTTGAAGAAGCCCTGCGCCATTGCCCTTTCCTTCTGCGGGAACCATTCGGCGTTGCTCTTGACGGCGCCGGGCCAGGGGCCTGCGACTCCGAGTCCGAGACCGGCACGGAAGGCACCGATGGACTTGAAACCTCCGGCGATGGAGGTAAGCATATCGGAAATACCCCACAGCAGTGCGGAGAAAGTGAAGCCGCGGCGCGTGCCGAACTTGTCGTACAGCTTGCCGGAGAACATCTGCGACAGGCCGTAGGCAATCATGAACACCATGTTGATATCGCGGAACATCTTCTTGCTAAGGTCGTTGAATTCGGCCTCAGACATCCCTTCGGTGTTGATGAGGCCCAGGTCTTCCACAATCTTGGCCCACATTATTCCGAGGGTGTTCCTGTCCAGATAGTTGATGATGGTCACCAGGACGATGAGTCCCAGCACCCACCAGCGCATTCCTTTTACTTTCATATCTTACTTCTTAAGGAAGTCGGCACGGTGGGGAGAAAATACGTCG
>JAFWPT010000031.1 GCA_017509375.1 Bacteroidales bacterium
ACCGTTCATTACATTGTGCCAGCCGCCATACTGCCATACGCCTTCGGAGGTAAGCCACCATTTGTTCCAGCCCATAACTGCGCTCTCGAAGTCGGATACGCAAGCAATGAGGATGTTGATAGCCACGATGATGAAGGGGAAGGGCTTGAACCGGTGCTTGGCACCGATACCCCACTTGTACTTGATCATCATGAAGCCTATACATCCGGCCGTAGCCGCATATAGCTTGGCATAATGGAACCAGCCCTGCATATAGACGTGGGTCTGGTTTTCAAGAGCCCACTGCGCGCCGCTCTTCACGCCGAAGAAAATGGCCAGGAAGTAAACGGTCAATGCAAGAGGAACTGCCAGGAAAGTAATAATGCCGCCCAGTTTAGTACGGCGGGCGAATTCGTTCAGAAGGATGAGGCCGGCGAGGACCACCAGAAGCATCCCCCACTGTGATAGGGCATTAGCCCCGTAAACTTGAAAGAACATAGTGTTATTAAAAAAATGTAATGTTTCTACCGCA
Organism: Bacteroidales bacterium; assembly: GCA_017509375.1. The sequence continues at coordinate 512 of JAFWPT010000031.1, forward strand.
AAAATAATTAATTTCGGCCATTCTTAGTATATTTGTTCATCTTTTTTACGAAAGCACAGAGTGATTATGGATAGAAGAGATTTTTTCAGATATTCTGCCGCGAGCCTTATGGGGCTCTCAGTCAGCGGGCTCTGGATGCCGGACTCCGCCGTCGCCTGCAAAAAGGACAAGTACTCTGTGGTTATACTCGGCGATACCCACTATGATGCTGCGGATCCGGAGTTATACCATAAAGGTTACTTCGATCCCAACCCAAAACGGGAAGCAAACCACCGCAAGGAATTTGTACGCAACGGTAAAATGTGGGCGGGACGCAGCAAAGACCTTGTGAAGCGGGCAGCATGCCTCGTGGACGACGACACCCGCTTCGTCCTGCAGATGGGTGACCTCATCCAGGGAGACACTGCAGATGCCGCTACGCACAAGCGTTTCCTGGACGATGCCGTGAACCTGTTCAAGAACGACCTCGCTCCTGATCTTCCTTTCGTAACCGTCGCCGGCAACCACGACCTGCGCGGCAACGATGATGCCGTATGCACCCAGGCATATACTGAGTACATGTGCAAGCGTATGAGCCAGGAGCTCGGGCAGGAAATCAAGAGTACGAATTTTCTGTTCAGAATCGGCCCCGACGCCTTCGTGGTAGTGAATTTCACCAAGCCTAAAGTGGACGAAATCTCGGCCCTGCTGCAGGAAGCCGCCGGCGCAAGGCACGTATTCGTAATAATCCACGGGCCCGTATTCCCTTACGATGACCATCGCTACTATTGGTGGTACCTGCTTGGCAACCGCAAAGACTCCCACGCCGAAAGCCGCAGGCAAATGCGTAAGCTACTGGCAAGCCTTAACGCCATAGTGCTGTGCGGACACACCCATTCCACCGAATTCCTGGACTGGTACGGCGACGGAGGACGCATCACGCAAATGACTATGAGCAGCGTGTGGACCTCCGACGAGCAGGCCGGCTACAAAGTCCTCGCCGACGGAGCCGGCGGATACGGGACAATGTTATTCAAGAAGAACCCCGAACTGGATACTGAAGCCAACCGGGCCCTATTTGACGAATACAGGGCAGGGATACGTCAGTACAGCATAGCCAACTCGGCCGGCTCCTACAAAATGATAGTGGACGGTCCCAAAGTATATATTGATTTCTACGCCGGAGACTCGGCGCGCCTGACCAAAAGGTTCAAGCTGAGATAAAGCAACGGGCGGCGGACAGCGGAGCCGTAGAACGTCTATTTCACTTCCTTCCGGGCGTGATCGTAGATGTGCTTGCGCCCTGCCTGAGTCAGCGGGGCGTTTCCCGGAAATAAACTCCCTCCCTTCGCAGAGCATCCTGAAGGAGTTTGATATCCAGGTCCCTGGGTACTACGCCGTACCGGACCGACAGCGCAGCGGCTTTCCCGGCTGCCTCTCCCAGGCACATAGCCGGTCCCATAACGCGTACTGAGGCCAACGCAAGGTGAGTGGCGGAGATGCAGCGGCCGGCGCACAGCAGGCCGTCTACCTTCTGCGGCACGAGACTGCGGTAAGGAACATCGTAACAGTCAGGACACCACATAAGAGTACAATCACCGCCCACGGGATGATGCAGGTCCACGGGGTAAGAGGCAACGCCTATGGCGTCCGGGAAGCGGGCGCAGTTGAAAATATCGTCTTCCGTGAGAATATATTCACCCACGATACGGCGGCTCTCCCTTATTCCCATGAACGGCGCAACCCTGTCCACATAAGCGTTTTCGAAGCCGGGTATGTAAGCCTTCAGATAACGGGCTATTTCTTCGTTCTGCTTGATACAAAGCTCCTCTCCCCTGGTGTACTGCTCAGGGTCGGTAGCGTCTATTCCATTAACCCTGGACATATTCACCCACCACTCGTCGGGAGCCATTCCGGTCATAAAAATCGTCCTCTCAACGGGCAGATGGTACCCGGCCTCGCGGGCAGCCTTTATCTGGTTACGGAAGCCCACCATAGTGCAATTGTCGTCGGCCCGGAAGAATTCGTTTGGTATGAAATCTATGTCGTAGATGTCCGGATGGTCAGCCACAGCGTCGCGGAGTTTGCGGGAATCCACTCCCCGCATAGAGAACATAAGGGTGGGCGGCTGCGCAATTCCGTCGTCGTTGCCGTAAGCCATAGGAGCCCCGGCGCGGAACGCAACGTCTCCGTCGCCGGTGCAGTCTACAACGGTTTTGGCAAGTATCGCCTCGCGGCCTTTTTTGGACTCTATAATTACGCCCTTAATCTTGTCACCCTCCATTATGGCATCCACGAACATGACGTACATCAGCACCTTCACGCTGCATTCTTCCATTATCTCCCAGGCAAGGCGCTTGGTGCCTTCCGGGTCTATCATAGTGAGACTTACGTGCAAGGGACAGGCCCTATGGTGAGTAGCCTGGCCACGGGCCCTCAGTCTTTCTACGAACCGGAGCGGAAGCCCCTTGATGACTTCATTGCCCTTGCGTCCGAGAAAGCCCAGCAACGGCAGTCCTTGTGTCATGTTCCCGCCAAGGGAGCCCCTGTTCTCTATGAGCATCACTTTGGTACCCTTCACCAAAGCGGCCGCCTGGGCAGCCATAAGTCCTGCAGGACCTCCGCCGACAACGAGTACGTCAACTTCATCACGAACGGGTATTTCCCGTGCAGGTTCCTTTATAGTCTTTGCCATGTGTTGTAATATTTTCGTAAAGATAACAATTATTTGCCGGGAATGGCAGGGCAAGTGCAAAGAATAGGGGCCGGCTAATGTCAACTTAGCCGGCCCCTTTTCAAATATCCTGAGTATCAAACCTACAGCTCGCTGAGGCTGCGGGTAAGATCATCATTCTTGGTTACGATAAGGTCCTGATACTCCTTCAGACCCGTACCGGCAGGAATCAAGTGACCGCAGATAACGTTCTCCTTGAGGCCTTCAAGATGGTCCACGCGTCCGCGGATAGCGGCCTCGCTGAGCACCTTGGTAGTCTCCTGGAAGGAAGCTGCGGACATGAAACTGTCGGTCTTGAGGGCTGCGCGTGTAATACCCTGAAGCACGAGGCGCGCGGTGGCGGGACGTGCCGGACGGGTGACCAGCAGCTTGCCGCCCTGACGCTCGAGGGACGAATTCTCTCCCTTCATCTCGCGGGCTCCGATGATGTCGCCCTGCTCGAAACGGTCGGAATCGCCGGCATCCTCAACGATGTACTTACCGTAGATGGCGTCGTTGGCATCCATGAACTTCCACTTGTCCACGAGCTCCTCCTTGAGGAACTGGGTGTCGCCCGGATCGGTGATTTCCACCTTGCGCATCATCTGGCGTATGATAATCTCGAAATGCTTGTCGTTGATTTTCACGCCCTGGAGACGGTAAACCGCCTGGACTTCATTGACAATGTATTCCTGGGCTTTGACCGGACCGAGGATGTTGAGTATGTCGTTGGGAGAAGTACCGCCGTCGGACAACGGGGTACCAGCCCTCACATAGTCGTTCTCCTGCACCAGAATCTGCTTGGTAAGAGGCACGAGGTAGTGCTTCTCCACACCGCTGCGGTTACGCACCACAATCTCGCGGTTGCCTCGCTTGACCTTGCCCATGACCACTTCGCCGTTGATTTCGGAAAGGATTGCGGGATTGCTCGGGTTGCGGGCTTCAAAGAGCTCGGTAACACGGGGCAGACCTCCCGTAATATCGCTTGCCTTGCCGATGGCACGGGGAATCTTGATAAGGATGTCGCCGACCTTCACCTTGCTGCCGTCCTCGGCCATGACGTGGGCACCCACAGGCAGGTTGAACTGGCGGATGCTCTCGCCGGTAGCGTCTAGGATGTGGAGGGTAGGAGTGCGGTTCTTGTCCTTGGAGTCGATGATCACCTTGTCGGTACTCATAGAGAACTCGTCGGAGGCTTCCTTATTGTAGGTCACGCCTTCTTCCAGATTCTCGAAACGCACGGTACCGGCAGTTTCGATGATGGTGATGGCGTTGTACGGATCCCACTCGCAGATACGGTCTCCCTTCACGACATTGTCGCCGTCTTTCTTGTAGAGGACGGAGCCGTAAGGGATATCGTATTGGGAGAAGGTGATTCCTGTGTTCTCATCGATGATGCGAAGCTCGGTCATACGGCTCACGACCACTTCCTGAACCTCACCCTCGTCGGTAACTCTCTGGATAGTACGGAGTTCCTCGAAGGCGAGCTTACCGTTGTACTTGGAGTCGATGAAGGAATCCACCATTGCACCGGAAGCAGTACCGCCGACGTGGAAGGTACGCAGGGTAAGCTGGGTACCGGGCTCGCCGATGGACTGGGCTGCAATGACGCCCACGACCTCACCCTTCTCGACCATACGGCTGGTGGCAAGGTTGCGTCCGTAACACTTGGCAC
>JAFWPT010000200.1 GCA_017509375.1 Bacteroidales bacterium
GGTCGTCGGCACAGACATCGTAACATTCATGAGGAATAGCCGATTCTGCTTGTTCCGGATGCTTCCGGTCTTCGATCCGGGCAAGCAGCCAGCTGCGGGATATGACGGCATGGGCTTTAAGGAATTCAAGCGGAGCGTCTATACGCATCTCGGAAGATATCACGCTCAGCAGGTAGTCTTCTATGCCTACTTTATTGATAGCGGTAACCTTGCCGTTCTCCACGATGAATTTCAAGGAACCGGCAAATTTCTGGGTAAAGCAGCGCTGCCAGTGGAAGTCAATGCCTATCGGCACGTTACGGAGGATGAACGACGGCTCGGCAAAGAGCGTAGAACGGGTTACCGAGTCGAAGTACAACTCGTCGAACAAGGCTCCGTTGTAATTGATGCGGCCGGCTTCCACACTGACCCGCTGAGGGCCGGCGCCGTCGGAGATTATTTCGAACTCTATCTTGTCGGCGGACATTATGCCGACCTCTATTTCCTGCTGCGTCCGGGTGAGACGGGAATCAATCATAGCCTCGTCCGCCTCGCTCACGCTAACTTCGGAAAGCATTTCTTCAAGCTGCCCGGCCGTCGCTTTTTCGAAATCAGCCTCTTCGGGAGCTACGAACACGCCTGCCATTTCGGCGGCTCCGGGACCTATGGTCAGATGGTCCGGGCCGTCGCTGTAGTAATGATGGGAGCGCAACTCGGTACGCAATACGACCATTACCCGGTATTCTTGCCTCTCAGCTTTGTACCAGGCATAAAGGTTAAAGCGGGGCTCAAGCCCCCGGTCGAGTACGGGGCAGCAGTCCAGGAACTGATAGAACAGCTTGGCGAGAGACTTCGTAGTGTCGGATTTAATGCACCAGACCCCGCGGGTAAAGTGGTGATAATGGTAGAGACGGGCCTCTTTTACTTGCTGAAGGGCATCCCCCGGTTCGTCCAGAAACGCGTCCACGGCAGTTTCCAGCGGAAGAGACCAGCGTGGAATAGCCTGAAAATGAAGATGATCCGGAGCGGAGGCTCCAGCCTTGGGGCCGTTGTAGTAAACGGTATAATCCTGATACATCCAGGCAAAGTCCAGCATGTCGGGAAGATGATGCCAGATGGCTTGGGGTATATGCTTGTCCCTGGCTATGACCAAATGCCGGGGAAAAATGGGAAAGGGATTTACCTGCACATTGTAATGCCGGCCCTTGCGTCCCTCGAATTTTATATGGAATTGCTCCGGAGGACGATGTTCCTCACACAAGAAACACGGTCTTGCGGCAATAGCCTCAGCATCGGTGTTGGCCGTGCTGGAGAGTATGCGGCCCGGATTATACTGTATTTTGGCCTCCAGCCCGCCCACATTAAGCTTGCGGACACGCATGGATTTCAATGCCCTGAAATTTGCGGCGGCCATGGGCCAAACGGACAACTGGTCCTTTATGAATTTGCTGATTTGTTCCATCACAAAAGAGACAGCAAGCTTTGTTTTATCATCGGAAACTCGTATTCAAAGTTGGGAGTGAGGATATTCTTTCCGAAGCTCTTTTCCAATTCCGGAATCTCCCACCAGCGGCCTTCGGCCACTTCTTCCCCGTCCGGGTGAAGCTCAAAATTACCCACTGCCGCATAAACGTTTACCAATTCTTTCTCCGTACTTGATTCATAGATATAGGAGCGCAAC
>JAFWPT010000201.1 GCA_017509375.1 Bacteroidales bacterium
CGCTCTTCCTTCTGATGAAGTAGAAGCGTACGCTGCTGATGAGCGTCGCGGAGGTGGTGAATGTAACGGCACCGGTGCTGTTCAATTTCACGCCCTTGCTGGAAGAATAATTGCCGATGGTCCAGGGGTTGAAATTCTGGCTGTAATCACTGCTGAGGTCGGTCTTGGCCGAAGCCGTGAAGTAGTTGCCGGGTGCCCCGTCAGTAAGGTTAACTGCCGCGTTGGACGTGTTGTAATAGAACACGTGCACGTGAGTCCCTTCCTCCTGCTGGCCGCCCGGATTGTCACCGGGCTCTTCGCCGCTGCCGGGATCTGGATCCACGGGATCCTCCTCTTCGCCGTTGTAGTCTGCGGGATTCACGTTACCGTTGTTGACTGCGACGGGAGCGTTGGCCCAGCCGAGTTTGCCGTAGCCTGCCCCTGCCTTCACGACCTCGGGAACGTTCTCGGCAGGAGTTACCACATAGTTGTAACCGGGCTTGAAGTCGGCGTAGGTGAGTGGCGTGGAAAGCGTCTCGCCATTGTAGGACTTGTATTTGAGGTTGGTCAGCGGGTACGGATCCTTAGCTTTGCCAGGGCGGTTGACAAGTATATCCCCTCCGGCAAACAGGTAACCTGCTACGGAACCCTGGAGGTTGGACTCATTGCTCTCTTTGGCGGGGAAGGTACAGATGTCGGTAGGCAGCTGCACGCTGTCGAAGTAGTTGTACTCCACCAGCACCTTGGCTCCGTAAGCGGAACCTGCGCCGTAGGTGGTGCAGCCGTCATACAGGTTGTTGTAAACATGGGCCCGGCCGAAGCGCACGCGCGGGTGGCGGGAGCTGGAACCGTCGAACCAGTTGTGGTGGAAGGTGGCGGTGATGGAAACGTCGCTGCTCTGGCTGTTGGAGTGGCCGACGAGGCAGCTCTTCTGGGTCTTGATGTAGCGGCACCAGCTCACGGTCACGTTCTTGCTTCCGTGGGTGACGTCGGTACTGCCGTCCTCGTAGTCCTTGGTCTGGTTGAGGGATGTAAAGGTGCAGTGATCCACCCATACGCCGTCGCACTCCTGCATGCTCACGGCGTCTGCGCCGTTGTTGGCCTTAGGCTGCTGGAAGTTGATGTTGCGGATGATGATGTTGCTGGCGCGGACACAGAATATGCCGATGCGGTCCATCACGAAACCGTCGGTGCCGTAGAAACTCAGGTTGCTGACATCCTTGACGTCGAACCAGGGATGAGCCTCGCTGAAGTCGCGTCCGTCATCGGGCCCGAAGGTGCCGCTGAGCCAGATGATGACCGGACTGTGGTCTCCCTTCTTCTCGCTCTTGGTGCGGGCGAGGAGCCAGGTCTGGAGGGCCTTGCCGCTGTCGAAGTGGAGGACGTTGGCGGGAGTTGCATTGTCGCCTCCGGTTACACCCTCGGCGTATCCGTACAGTTTGTCCAGCTCGACCGTACCTTCCGTGGGCTTCTGGTCGGCGGGAATCTCCAGTTCGCCTTGTGCCTCATCTGGAAGCACGGGGTTTTCAGGGTCCACGCTGGCGCCTGCGGTGAAGTAGATCTTATAGAAACGCATACCTACTCCGTCGGAGACATTCTCGCTGGTGGTGTAAACGTATACATCGCCGGCGCTGACGTTGAAGTTGCAGGTCTTGGGGCTCTTGCTGCTCACGCTGGCCACCTCGTTGGTGGCTGTAGAGTTGTTGTAAACGGTACAGTAGCGGTCGGATTTGGGGAGGGTGGTTCCGGTGTGGGAGGCCACTACGCTCACTACGCCGGCTTCGGCGACGGTGAACTTGAAGTAGTTGGCCTGGTTGGATCCGGCCTTCGCCATCTGGAAGTAATTGCTGCTGTACTTGAAGGCTTCTGCCTTTACGCTGAGGCCTGCGATGGTGTTGTCGTAGTTGCTGAGGGGATCAGTGGAAGCTGCCGCTCCGTAGCTTGCAAAGCTGGTCTGCCAGGCGCTCTCACTGAAGTCCCAGGAGCATTCATCGCCCGGCAGGGGATTGACAGGGTCGTCATTGCCGCCGGGATTTTCGTCGCAGCCTTCGGGAACCCACTTGATTTCATATATGTTCAGTGCGCTGTTTGCGGAGAAGATGTTGATAAGGTCACCGTTCGAAGCTGTAACGTCGAACTCCAGGCTTGCGGCATTGGAGGCTTTGTCGGGAGCGTCTTTACGGCCGGCTTCGCTTGCGCCTACAGCAACTGCCAAGGGACGGGCGTCTTCACCGCTGGAACGGGCTATGACCGTAAGTTTTCCGTTTCCTGCTGCCATGAACTGGATGCAGGCCTTGGTGCCGGCAGCGCCCGTTCCTCCGAACTGGACGCGATCTCCCACGGCATCATTTGCAAACTTGAATTTGCTTCCGCCTGCCACGAATCCGAGGTTGTCGAGGATGAAGTCGGTGGTGACTTCCTTTCCAGCACCATATTTGTCGATGCACTTGGTGAAGGTGGATGACCATGAAGTGATCTCTGTAACCGGCTTGAGGGACTCGACTTCTTTTGCGAGGTCGGAGTCGGTGAATGTGAATCGGAAGGTGTAAACCTTGCCGGCTTCGAGTGCAACATCGTTACTGAGCTCGACTTCCCGTATGTAAACTTCGTCGTCAGTGGTGGTTATCTGAAGCGAGAGGATGCTTCCGGAAGGAAGGGTGGCAGGTGCTGTGAGGACCATGCCTCCTACATCGCTGCCTGCGGTCCAGTCGTTGCCGCCATAATTAGCCGCCACATAGTTGTACTTGGCGCTGGAGTCCCATTGATCGATTTCACCGGTAGTGATATCGACGCGCAGGCGTCCGCTGAGGAATGCTGCAGAAGACGTCAGTTTGACGGACGAGATCGCTTTATTCGCGAGTTTGCCTCCGGTGGAGCCGTCTGCGACAAGCAGCTGGATGACCGAGA
>JAFWPT010000202.1 GCA_017509375.1 Bacteroidales bacterium
CGATTACTACAATAAGGTGACCAAAGACCTTATCTACTCCATCACCCTTCCCGATACCGGACAAATCGGTTCCGTGAATGCCAATGTGGGCAGTGTACGTTTCTGGGGTGCCGAATTCGAGCTGCATACCGTAAACATCCAGAAGCGGAACTTCTCATGGGAAACTGATTTTACCTACTCTCTGTCCAAAAACATAGTATTGAGCCTGCCTGACGAATACAAGTATCAGCTCAAGGATATGGACGGCAACCTTGTGTTCGATGCCAATGGCGACCCGGTGTACGGATGGCGCATAGGCGGCTATACCACCGCCAACGGCTATCGCTTCGGAGGTACCGCGGTGGGCGAGCCTCTGGGACGCATCTGGGGTTATTTGGTGGCGGGCATACTGCAAACTGAAGAAGAGGCTGCAGCCGCTTACTTCGACCAGCAGTCCCACGGATACCGCCGCAGCGACGGAAAGAGTGTGGAAGGCCGCAAAGATGCCGGCGACTTCGAGTGGGTCAACCGTTACGGTACGGCCAAGACTTCCGACGGGGCCGAGCAAATCGATGCTACCGACATGTTCCTGCTCGGAAACGTGATGCCTCACAGCACAGGCGGTATCAACAACACCATACATCTGGACCGCTTTACCTTCAACGTCTATTTCGACTATGCCCTAGGTCACTCCATATACAACTACATGAAGACCCGTATGATTCAGAATACCTTGGGCTTCAGCAACTCCAACGTGGACGTAAACCTGGTTGCCGGGTGCTGGCGTACTCCCGGTGATACCAATGCGAAATGGGCCCGTTTCTTCCCCAACGACGCCGATTACGGTAACCGCAACTATTCCCGCGCTTCCAGTTTCAACGTGGAAAACGCAAGCTACCTGTGCCTGCGTGACGCATCCATCTATTACGATCTTCCCGACAAGTGGGCGAAGGCTATTTCCATGAAGAGGATTACGGTTGGCGTGACCGGCAATACGCTTTGGTACTTTACCAAGCTCAGTGGAGCCATAAGCCCCGAGACCGGTATCAGTTCCGAGTCCGACTCCAATATGTATTCTTCCGTGCAGATGGGCAGTGCAACGTCCAACCTTATGCCAGCCGCGCGCAAAGTGCTGTTTAACCTGAAATTAACTTTCTAAGGAGGATACGGTTATGAAAAATCTCATTAAAGTTTTCGGTTTAGCTCTCCTCTGTACGGCAGTCTTTTCTTCCTGCCATAAAGATTTGGATATTCCTTACGACAACGCCCTGTCTGTGAGCAACATGTGGAAAGACGCCTCGGACCTTGAACAGTCTGTGCCCGGCATCTACAAGCGCCTTCAGTCATATTTTTCCGATTCGGAGTGCAATGTGTTCTACTTCGGGGAAATCCGCGTGGGTGACTACATGTGGGGACCTTCCCTGGAATCCAAGGTACAGGACAACTTCAAGATTGCCCTTCGCCACAATAACCTTTCACCGAGCAATACCATTTCCTGGTCCGGACTGTATTCCACTATCGACCAGGCAAATGCCGTCCTGAAGCACGGACCCGAGTGCGGCGCCACACAGGCTCGTCTCGACTGGGCCAACGCCCAGGCATACTTCGCCAGGGCATATTGCTATTTCTTCGCCGCACGTGTATGGGGAGAAGTACCTGTAAACCTGCTTCCGGTGGAGTCCACTACACAGACTGAGTGTTATCCCAGTCAAAGCACTGAAGATGAAGTATATGCACAGGTGGAGAAAGACATCGAAGCTTGCGAAGCTTTGGTCTCTTCCCTTGGCGGGGAGAAATATTTTGCAACTCCGGATGCTTTGTACACCCTGAAGGCTGAATACGCCCTTTGGATGTATTCTACCCGCAACGGAGGCGACAAGTACCTGGATATGGCTTCAGCTGCTCTCAATAAAATCGGAATCTCTTCTTCAAATCTTCTGCCCAAATACGGTGATGTATTCGACCGGGCCAACAAGAAGAACAAGGAGATAATCTTCTCCCTGGCCCTAAGCGCTACCAGTACAGGTGGTTACCAGATTTTTTTCTGCAGCCCCACCAACCTCATCGGTTCTTCTTATCACAACAATCCCGTGCCTATTGCTTCTACCCAGTGGTGGAGCTATTCCGCGGAATTCCTGCAGTTGCTCAAGGACCAGGCTAAGAAAGGCGACACCCGCGTTAAGACCAACGTCGGATACGGTCCCTATTCTTCCGCTTCCGACCATCATGAGATCAGCTGGTGCAACAAGCTCCTCGGTGACATGACTAAAACCCCTGTGGTGCAGGACAACGACCTCATCTACTACCGTTACGCTTATGCCGTGATGCTGGATGCCGAACTGAAATACTACAAGAAAGACTATGCCGGGGCGAACAAATCCCTCAATATCATTGCCAAGCGTGCGTACGGAACGGATGATTACTACAGCAGTACAAGTCCGAAAGATGTGCTCGATAATATCGTGAACGAGTACTTCCTGGAATTTCCCGCAGAAGGCATGATATGGTGGGCGCTTATCCGTACCGGAAGGATTTGGGATATGGTTCCCAACAGCGAGCAGCCCAATGTGACATTCAATGACCTTAAGGCCAAGAATCCCAACATCCTGCTCTGGCCTATCCTTCAGGGCTCCATTAACAAGAATCCTAACCTGCATCAGATTCAAGGATGGTCTTAACATCTAAATGCATCGTATTATGAAAAAGATATTTATAATAATGCTTGCGGCAGTTTTCTGCTTTGGCCTTGCCTCTTGTTCAAAGGATGTAACCGTTGACGGAATGGATATGACGGGAGTCCGTATATCTTTGTCTCCCGCTCCCGGCACCATCCCTGCGGCCGGCGCCGATTTCGAAGCCGTGGTCATCATGCATCAGGGACCTACCCTGAATGTCCCATGGACGGTTTCCATCGATGGCGACATCGCATGGATACTGCTTGAAACAAAGACTATCACGACACATTACGTGGGTACCTATGCAGGGGATGACAAGGATGTGGAACAGCCTGGCATCTCTTGTACCGTGGCACCCAATCTGACCGGCAAGAAACGCAGCGCGACCCTGCGCTTCACATCTAAAAACGGAGCTTCTACTATTTACGTCATTAATCAAGCTGCAAAGTGAAAAGTTTGAGAATCATTTCTTCAGCAGCTCTGGTGCTGGCGGCCCTCTTCGCCTTTGGGTGCACCAAGCCGGATGTGCCACAGCCAAAGCCCATCGACGTCGTTGACGACGGTGGCGACCCCGTCGACGAGCCGGGCGACCTCGTGACCGAACCCGCCACGTGTGCCAACAAGGTGGTGGCGCACAGGGGCGGCTCCAGGGAAAGCGGCAAGCCAGACAACTCCCGTGCTGGCTTGTATTACACGATGAATCTGGGATGCTACGCGATGGAATGCGATATCTACTGGACCAAAGACAACAACATCGTAATCGCCCACGCAGACTCGGACTTCAAGATCAATGGCCTCAGGCCCTGGGAACACACTTTGCTGGAGTTGCGCAAGGCCGGTAAACTCAAGAACGGCGAGGACCTTCCCTGTCTTGAAGAATTTCTCGGCATAGTGCAGGTGCAAGGCAATTGTACCAAGCTCTGCCTGGATATCAAGAATCTCGACGGCACCCTTACCCAATATCCTGTCAAAGCGGTGCAGCGTGCATGTGAGATTATCAAGGAGCACAAGGCTGAGAAGTTCTGCGAATTCATTTGCACCAGCAATACCACGGTTGCCAAGGCTGCAGCCAACTGTATGGCCGTTTACGGTATTCCGGTGGGCTGGATGGCCGACAAAGGGCCTTCGGACCACAAGGCTATGGGTTTCTCTTGGGCCAACCTTTCTGCGGCCAGCTACATGAACCCTTTCGGAGGCGGCTCCCGTACTATAGATGAATTCAAGAATGCCGGTATGCAAATCAGCGTCTTCAATATAGACAAGCAAGCCGGTGACGGAAATGCCGTTTATAGCGACCAGGCTGTCAATTATTACGTCGGACGCTATGCCGATCTCCGTACCATCTGCACCAATTATCCTGAATGGCTTTTACAAAAATTACCTAATTAATAATACATCGTTATGAAAATCAAATCTCTTTTTTGTGCCGCTCTTGCAGTTCTCGCCATTGCGTCCTGCAAGCAGCCCGAGCCTGAGGTAGTATCATCGCTTTCCGTCGGAAATAAAAGCGTTTCCATGTCCTATGAAGGCGAAACCAAGGCTGTAGCCCTCACTGCAAACTGTGAGTGGAGCACTAACTCTTCCGCAGGCTGGCTCACCGTTAATCCCGCATCCGGAAACGGTGGAACCACTCTTTCCCTTGTGTCGGCCGCCAATGAAGGCGAAGCTCGTGACGCAAAGGTGACTATTACCAGCAAGGATGGTAAAGCTTCCGCCGAGATTTTGGTATCACAGGCCGGAAAACCCTCCGATACCCCTGAACCCGAACCCGAAGGAAATTTCATCAAGAACCTTGACCAGCTGAAAGAGTTCCTGGCAAAGGCTGCTGAGATTCCCGCCGAGGAAGAGTGGTCCCTGGAGGCCGACATCGACTGCGGCAAGGCTACCATTGCTCCTATCCCTTCATTCTCCGGCATCCTTGACGGCAAGAACCACAAGGTTTACAACTACTCCGTAGTTTCTTCCCAGGCAACCGCAGGTCTTTTCCTGACAATCAGCGGAACCGTGAAGAACGTCATCCTCGGCTCCCAGGACGGCAAGGCATGGGACAACTTCTCCGGCGTGTCCTTCGACGGCGCAGTTGAGAAAACCGGCCATATCGGCGGCGTCTGCGCCGAGCTCACCGGTACGCTCGAGAACGTAAAGAACTTTGCTAAAGTCAGCGTGGCCATCAATAGCGAAGGCACCATGGCCGTAGGCGGCCTCGTGGCAAGCATAGCCGCTCCCGCTACCGTGCGTGACTGTGAAAACGCCGGCCAGATCGACCAGACCGTCGTGACCATGGCTGACGGTGCATGGGTCGGCGGCATCGTAGGTCATGCCAACAATGCCGAGGCACTCATAGAAAAGTGCGTCAATTCCGCAAACCTCGAGTTCAGCTCGCCTAATGGCAAGTACATCATGTACGGCGGTATAGTCGGTTGCTCCCACAAAGGAGCTACCGTGGACGGATGCCAGAACCTCGGAACAGTGAAGTTCAAACAGACCGAGGCCGAAACCAGCGGTACTTACATGATGATTGCCGGTATCGCGGGTGCACTCTACACCGGATCCATAGTCCGCAACAGCGTCAACAAGGGCGAGGTTTCCTCCAACCGTATGCAGGTAAGCCGTATCGGCGGTATCGTGGGTACGCTCAACTCTAAGGGTATCATCGAGGGTAATACCAATGATGGAAACGTAATCCTGAAGCAGGAGGCAGCCAATGGCAACTGGCAGGCCGCCGGCGGTATCTGCGGCTTCCAGGAGAAGGAGAATGCCGATAATATCATCCGCAACAATACCAACAATGGCTCGGTTATCGTTGAGGTGGAGAACGCTACTACCCATGCAAACAAGGTTACTGCAGGCGGTATTTTAGGATACGGAGTCCTTGGCCTGGATATTTCCGGCAACGTGAATGCCGGAGAGATATCCTTGGTGAACAAGGGCACAGGTGCCGCTTATGCCGGAGGTATAGCCGGAGCGTTCAAGGGCGCCGGTTCATCCACGTCCAACAATGAGAACAAGGGCAAGGTTTCCTGCTCTACTTCCGACAATGCTGCAGCAGTGGCAGGCGGTGTGGTCGGTTACTCAATCGATGGCAGCAACGTTTGCACCGAAGACAAGAATACCGGAGCAGTGGTATGCGCCAACGGCGCTGCAGCAGGCTCCATTGCCGGTACCAATGCGGGCAAGCTCGTCAACTGCAAGGCTGGCGGAAGCGTGAACGGCACTGCCTTGAGTTCCAGCAACCTGGACAAGCTCACACAGGGCTCATCCAGCAGCGGAACTGCAGAAGGAACCACCCTTGCCAATTAATTTGCGTAATTTTTTAAGGGCGCGGCTGTTAAAGTCGCGCCTTTTTTTGTATATTTACAAGTCATTAAGAGATTCTCATCATGGCTCAAGTAAAACAGACCAAACACAGTTTCAAGTACTGGCAGTGGAGAGTCATCATCTGCTCGATGATTGGCTATGCAATGTTCTACTTCGTCAGAAAGAACTTTTCCTTTGCCATCCCTCTCATCCAGGAGCAGTATCCGGATATCACCAAGGCCCAGTTCGGCGCAATTATTTCCGCAGGCGGTATCATCTACGGTATCTCCAAATTGATAAACGGAGTTATCGGCGACCGTACCAATGCCCGCTGGCATCTGGTCCTGGGCTTGGGTATATGCGTGGCGGTGAATTTCCTCTTCGGCTGGACGGACAAGCTCACGACTCTTATCACCGGAGCCCAGGGCGGCCCTGATTTCATAGGCGGCTTCGTCACCATAATGTCGGTACTGTATATCATCAACCAGATATTCCAAGGATGCGGGTTCGCTCCATGTAACCACCTGATGGTGAGCTGGGTGCCGCCGCATGAGCTGGCTACCAAGATGAGTATATGGAACACTTCCCACAGCGTAGGCGCCTTCGTGGCGGCAGTTATCTGCGGCTATCTTACCAGTTGGCAGCTGTGCTTCTGGGTGCCCGCTTGTATCTCCCTGTTCGGAGTTTTCTTTATCATAGCGACTCTCCGCGATACCCCCAAATCGGTGGGCCTGCCCGAACTTCCCAAAGTGGAAGGAGAATTGGACGAGACTAAGGGCAAGGACAAGAAAGAATGGCGCAAATTCTTGGTAAAGAAGGTTTTCCTTAATCCTGTAATATGGATTCTCGCACTTACGGATCTCTTCGTCTATGTGGTTCGTTTCGCAATTCTGGACTGGGGCCCTTCGATGTTGCAAGAGATGGGGTTGAGCCAGGCCTTGTCCGGCTGGACAGTTGCAATCTTTGAAGTTGCCGGATGCCTGGGAATGATTTTCGCCGGCTATGTGTCCGACAAGCTGTTCAAGAGCCGCAGCCAGAGGGTCTGTGCTATAGAAATGGTTCTCGTGGCTCTGTGCCTTGTCGCCCTTCATTATATTCAGGACCTCCATTCGCCCGTGCTCTTCCTTGTTATGCTTGCCCTTGCGGGATTCTTCCTCTATGGCCCCCAGGCCCTGCTCGGCGTCATAGCTTCAAATGAGGTGTCCAAGAAAGCGGCATCCTCCGCCGTGGGCATCATAGGATTCATGAGTTACCTCAGCACCCTTATCACCGGTTATCCTCTCGGCAAGTTCGCGGACACTTACGGCTGGCATCCCATTTTCATATTGATGGCCGGCGTATCCGTGCTTGGATTCCTGCTTATACTCACCCAGTGGAACCTGAAAGACCGTTCCCGTAGCCTTGCAGAAGAATAATGGTTTCCGATAAAGTCATTTTAAAGGCCGCTTCAGGCCTTCACGCCCGTCCGGCTGGAGAGCTGGTAAAACTGGTGAAGAGTTTCGAAGGTTCCTCCATAAAGCTGGCAAGCCCTGTACGCAGTGTAAATGCAGCTTCAGTACTGTCCTTGCTGTCGCTTGGCATCAAGTGCGGTACCGAGCTGGAAATCAGTGTGGAAGGGGGTGACGAGCAGCAGGCCCTGGATGCCGTGAAGGCGTTTCTGGAGTCGATAAGCGACTGAAGATATGGTCGTAAGCGGCCCTGCATATTTATGGACCCGTACCGCTTCTGGTGAGGCGGTGCGTTCTTTTGCAGACGCCTTCGAGGCTGTCCGTGAACAACTGGTACTGGAGGCTGGTGCCAATCCGCTTTTCGCAGCTCATCTGGAGATGCTGGAAGACCCAATGCTGCGCGATGCCGTGGAAGCTGGGCTTGCATCGGGTAAGAGCGACCGCGAAGCCCTGGACGCTGCCTGTAAGGAGATTTGTGCCATGTTCGCAGAGGTGGACGACGAATATCTAAGGGCCAGGGCGGACGATGTCAGGGATGTTTTCCGCCGTTTGGACGAAGCTGTCTGCGGAGGACCTGAAACATCTGCTCAAGATATTCCGGACGGGGCTGTACTGGTGGCGCAGGAGCTGCTGCCTTCGGATACGGTGAAGATAGATTTCAGCCGCATCGCAGGAATATTGTGCAGCAAGGGCAGTACTACGAGCCATGTGTGCATTATTGCCCATTCCAAGGGCATACCCATACAGCTGGGAGTAGATATTTCTGGCATTTCGGAAGGGGATACAGTGAGTGTGGACGACCCTCTTGCCTGCCCTTCGCAAGTTGCCCGGCTGGCCCGCCTTGCAGGCCTTAAAGTCTATGTTAATGCCGGCAGTATCCAGGATATACATAGGGCTATAGCTACAGGGGCCGATGGTATAGGCCTTTTCCGTACAGAATTCCTGTTTATGGAACGGCAGTCATTGCCTTCCAAAGAAGAGCAGCTTGCCCTTTACAAGGAGGCGTTGAAAGCCTGTAAAGGCAAGCCGCTGACCTTGCGCCTGTTGGATGCAGGGGCCGACAAGCCTCTGCCTTATATGCCTGTATCTCAGGAAGATAATCCTTTCCTGGCACGCGAGACGCTCGGCGTGCATCCGCAGGCCCAGGGGAGAGGTGCCGGCGGTGCGCTGCTCGAGTTCGGCCTCGCCCTGGCCGCCCGGCGCGGAGCGCGAGCAATCCGTC
>JAFWPT010000203.1 GCA_017509375.1 Bacteroidales bacterium
AAGTTCGGCTTTCAAACCAATCTTTTCCCTTAACCACCTCGGGGGTCAGTTTCCTCCGGACGACGGGGGCCACTTTCGCGTCGGATGGAGGGGGCCAGTTTTAAACCGGATTTAGGGGGTCACACGCGCGCGGATTTTCCACAAGGGGCATTATGCGCTTCTCAGGAGTATAATCGATTATGGCGTGAGATAATGAAAAAGCTTTTTCTGACAATTCTTGCGCTGTCGCTTGCATTTGCTTTGCGTGGTGCTGACACTTATGAAACTTTTGTTTCCAAGGCCGGAATCAAAAGTGCAGGGGAGTGTATGCGTATCTATAAAGACGGCAGCAAATACTGGATGGAATTCCCGGATTCCCTTATGGGCAGGCGGGTCATCCTGTCCTCTTTCATGCGCAGTTCTTCGGGTTGGACAAGCTGCGGAACGGACATTTCCGCCAGGGAAGTTTTCACTTTGTCCAGGACAGACTCCCTGCTTCTGCTCACCTCACCGGTGGTGCTGCCGGAATCGTCCGAGCCGTCTCTGAAAAAGTCGCTTGCCCGCAGTGCCATAGCTTCAGTGCGCTATGCCTTCCCGATACAGTACCGCAATGCGGATTCGACCTCTGTAGTGGTTGAGGTCAGCAAGCTGTTCAACCCTTCCAACAAGGACGCTTTCAATCCTGCAAAAGTCCAGATTGACGGCAATGCCATGGTGAACAAGGCGACTCCCAAGCCGGAGTTTACGCACTTTAAGGAGTTGATTGCTTACCCGTCCAGCACCGGTGTGCTTCAGGGAGTTACCTTCAAAGTGGCGCCCGAATACGACCTCGGGGGAGGAATGCTTCAAGTGGTCCAGGAGGAAATAATGTCGGTGGACGGGGACGTGGCGACTTTCTTGACCCTGGTGCCTAAGAGCTCCGTCAAGGTACGTGTAGCCGACCCGCGTATAGGCACCATTAATTCTTCCCGGAGCGTTTTCTCGAGCGACAGGGGCACAAAACAGGAAGAAATTGTCTCAAGGTGGGATATTACCGGCGGTAAGAAGATAGTTGTCTATGTAGATACCTTGTTCTCCGCGGTCCAGCGGGAGGCCGTGAGCCGTGGAATTCTAGTGTGGAACAAGACCTTCGAGGCGGCCGGGCTGGGCAGCGTGATTGAAGTGCGTCCGTTTGAGCGCGGTATAGCTGTGGAGAATCCGCTGGTAAGCAAGGTGATGGCCGACGTGCACAGTTCCTCGGGCCGCCTTTCGGTTTCCGTCCTTTCAGATCCGGCCGCCGGCCTGGTTTCCGCTTGCAGCATTACCGTGCCTGCCGGTATTCGCGATTACTTCCGTATGGACGGATTGTTTGGCATCTCCGACGTCGATCCCAGATGGCACGAATATGAGATTCCCGAAGATGCTTTCTGCGAGGCCCTCAGCGCAAAGATAATGCAGGCTTTTGGGAGGGTACTGGGTATCAGGGCCAATGTCGCAGGCTCGTTCGCATACTCGCCGTCGCAGCTGAGAGACCCCGGTTTCACGCAGAAATACGGCATTACCGCCTCTGTAACCGATGACGTGCTGTTCAATACTCTTGCCCGCCCCGGCGATAGGGAAAGAGGCGTGGTGACGGTGATGAATCAGCCCGGTGCGTATGATTATATGGCGATAGAATGGATTTATTCTCGTCCCTACGCGGCTTCGGACAAGGCGCTTGCCGATTCCCTGGTGCGTTCCAAGGCGGGCGACCCCGCTTTCGTGTTCCTTCCTGCCGCCACCGACTCGCCGGATCCCAGATGCTGCCGTGGCGACCTTGGCAACGATCCGTTCGAGGAGTATGCTACCGCCATTGAACGGTTCAAGTACATCTCGGCCAATGTCCCGCTCTGGTACGAGAGAACAGTGCCGCTGAATACTGGTTTCAGGACCGTTCTGGTGGAGCAGATCCTGCGTCATCATTGCACCGAGCACAAAAAGCTGGCAAGGCTGGTCGGCGGCTTGTATGTCCAGGATATGAGCTCCGGACGTAAATATGTGCCGGTGGGCAAGGATGTGCAGAAGCGGGCGCTTGCTTTAGCCATCAACGGATTAGATAAACTGCAATACATAGATTCCGACAAGGAACTCCAGGCGTTCAGCGGAGCATACAACGATTTTTCTACACTCATGCGTGTCAATGCTCTCACCCAGAACGCGATGCTGCAGAGGCTGAAGTGGAGTGCCGTCGCTTCAAAACTTGGTATCACCGAGTATCCCGTCGCGGATTTGCTTTCGGACATCACGGACGAGTTGACCTGCAATCTGCGTAAAGGCTCCGTTCCGGAAGGGGAGGAATTCCTGGTGGAAATCTGGCTGGTACGCGGACTTGTGCCGAGTATTCCGGCCTATGAGAAGAACTTGAGAGAGTATAATCATAGTGAATCAATGTTTTATGCGCCGTTGCCACAGCCTGCCGGCCTCAACGTCCCTGTACTTGCGAATGCCTGCATGGCCGAGCTGGAGAGGTTGGAGGCTATATTGAAGAGGAGTTTGCACGCGGCTCATACCGAATACGACAGAAACCGTATCCGCTACCTCCTTTCGCAACTGGACGGAATGAAAAAACCAAATACACAACCATAATATTAACGTTTATGAAAAAGTTTGTTTTACTGGCAGTTACAGCCCTGGTAGGGCTGACTGTCTTCTCCTGCAAGCAAAAGGAGATTGAACCCGAAGATGCCCTGAGCATTGCCGGGACTACTATCACGGTAGGAAAGGAAGCCGCAACTCCGGCTGTCACTTTTACCGCTAACAAAGCCTGGACAGCCCAAAGCGATTCCCAGTGGATTGTTCCCGACCAGACTTCAGGCGAGGCCGGAACCGTCAACCTCAAGATTGCAGTTGCCGAAAATGACACTTGGGCCGAGAGAAGCGGCAAGGTAACCGTTGCCGTGGGCGAGCTGAAAACCGTATTTACCATCGTTCAGGGGACAGAATCGATTATGGAGTCCGCCCTTTCTTTCAGCATTTCTCCCGACGCTCAGGACATTCTGGTTCCTGTGAAGACCAATCTGACGTACACTGTGACTCCGGCTGCCGACTCGCCCTGGATTACCGTCGTCTCTACCAAGGCTGCGCCCCAGGAAGGAACCATAAAGATTCACGTTGCAGCCAATACTAAGCTTGCTCCTCGTACCGGCAGCTTCGTGATTGCAGCTCCCGGTTATTCCCAGACTTATACAGTGGTGCAGGATGCCTCCTGGACTCCCGCTGAGAGTGCATCGGCTATCTACATTGCAAACAGCCAGTCTATCTACGACAGCGAGACATGGGCTATCAACCTTCATCAACAGTATGTGGTGAAGCTGGCAACCGAGGCTGGAGACCAGGTCACCCTTGTCCTTAACAAGAAGGGTCAGGACCAGAACGGCGTATTCCAGTTCTTCCCGGTGGACAAAGTCCCTCAGGGCAAGTTCGAAATCGACGCTTCCGGCAAGAAGGATGACAACACATTCTCTATCATGTCTTCTGACGGCAGTGAAAAGTACTACACCGGAATCATCGCTGAGGGCAGGGAGATTATCGTGTATGATGGTGAAATAGTCGTGGAAGAAGCAGACGGCAACTACACCATTACCGCTATACTCGTGGATGCTACCGGAGCTCAGCACAACTATTCCTATGTGGGTCCTGTCGCCATTTCCACCGATTTCTTCGGCGGCCAGTCCGAAGTCAACTGGAAGAATACCTTTAACACTCACTTCACCACTAAGGCCAACGGCTGGTATGTGAGCTTCTACCATCCCCGTAAGAACCCTGCCGACAAGAATGAAGTGGCCTATTCGTCATTCGAGTTCTACTCTGCCGCAGGAGATGTGAACCTCGAAGAATTCCCTGTGGGAACTTATACTTTCGGAGCCGCAGAAAATGACCCCGGCCTCAAATACAAGAACGGTATCCTGAAGGCTGATCCCGGCCTCCTTGCCAGCGCGAGTGTTTCCCTGTACAATGAAGCCGGTGGTATTACTTATACCAATATCGCTGCGGAAGGTTCCAAACTGACTGTCTCCAAGAATGCAGACGGCACCTACAATTTCAAGTACTCCGCGACCGTTACTCCTTATCATTATGATGAGAGCTACAATGTTGTAAACGGCGACCCTGTCCAGGTAAGCATCGACATCGATACTCCTCTCGGCAAGGCTACTGATACCCAAACT
>JAFWPT010000204.1 GCA_017509375.1 Bacteroidales bacterium
GGTATAATTGACAAAAATGGTTGGTGATTGTGACATTTGTGGTTGGTGACGGCCGCCGCGAGGAGGGCCATTTAGCAGAGCCCCCCGCAGCGGCGAGCCGTAGCCGCCGAGCCGCGTAATGCGAGGCGGCGTCACCTTATTCTTTCTTCTTTTTCTGGTCATTGAAAAAGAGGAACCATTTGATAAAGTTATCAATCCGAGACTCGGCTAACCCTCGGTGTAACCGTATTTGATCTTTAATATGCCCAAAGAAGGCTTCCAAAGCATTTGTTGTCTTTGGAAGTCCTGGATAATCAATGTATGTAAAGAGATTGGGGAGAGCTCGTTTCAAGTGTATATAGGCCTTCCTCAAGTCGTTATGTATGTAGTATTCTTTGTGTGAGTATGAGACAATGCCTTTTTGAAAGACATACTCCTCATTTTCCTCTACCCATAGATTATACTGGTTTAGCCACCACAGCTTGTCATTGGTCGTACGTACAATGCTGAGTTGCTCTACAAGGCTCTTGAAAAGCCTTGTCTCCGGATAACGAGGTCTTTGTGTTATCGAAGCGATGCACTCACGTTGTACGTGTACGACACAACGTTGTCTGGGAACATGCGGGAATACGTATTGTACAGCACGGACGATGTTGTCTCCACCATCCGTGGTAATCCCTATGACGTTATAACCCAGATCTCTGATATTGAGTAAATCAGAGGCAATCTCATCATCGTCCTCATGTGTGGTAAACCTATAGAAGATAGTTCTTTTCAGGTTCTCGGCACGATACACGATAAGGCAATGATCATCAGAATAATACGTTCCGTCAATGAGCAGGTATATGGGCGTGGATGTTGTCATCGTCCAGGATGGGGACGTGTCAAGATATTCATCAAACCACCGGTGTAGTTGGCGTGTGCTGTATCCACTTCGGGCCGCTATCTCATCCAGACTCATCTTTCCAGACACCCACTTCTGGAACCAGACAAACCTGTTAGATGTGGTGATATCCTTTCTCCTGGCTGAAAACAGATATCCACATTCATTACACTTATACCTCTGGATCTCGTTGCGTATGCCCCATTTTATATTGTCTAACGAACCGCACTGAGGACACCTGAGACGCCTCCTTATTTTGGCTTTATCACTCATTAGATGAAACGATTTTCATCTAATTTGAGTAAAACTCAATAAATCATCAAATTATAAAGGATTTACCAACCAGAAATGTCTATTATATCGCTATCCTTACTAATGAGCTGACCAAGGCCTGGAGCGGGCTGACAGTCAGGGAATATAAAGACCTTAAGAGGCTCAAGAAAGAGAACCTGCGGGACAATATGACAGATATCGAATTGGTTCTGAATATGCTTGCAGAAGTATCCACAAAGGCAATCTCCCAAGCAAAGCTGCCCAAGACCTTCAATCAAAGTAGAAACATCGCCCGTGAAGGTGGCAGCATTGCCGGGGAAGCTCGCGAGAATATTGAGAAACGAGTCGGCACCAGCGTCGTGACCTCACTCAACGCAAAGGACAAACCAGCCCTGGAAACAGGTACGCCAGAGATTGATAACCAATAAGCACAGTTGTGCCGTATAAAAGCTTTTTTTTACTTCCTGTGTCCGCCAAAGAAACTCCATCCGACGCCGATGGAGATTAATGATGGCGAGCCTCCGAAGAATAGCCGGTACTCTGCAGTAATGCGAAGATGGTCCCAGAATTCACAGCCTCCGCGGAAAGACAGGAACGCGTTGCTTGCCTTTGTTGTGGTTCCGTCGTGACCTAACGGGTTATTTGGATTCAAGTACTCACCGTTGTAATATCCGGCTCCGAGCCCGGCAAAAGGTGCTACATTATTCCAATTACGCCAGTTGTAATCAACATGTGCACTATACATTGCGCCGGAGCTGAACTTGATGCCATGCATAGGACTCTCTACGAAAAGAGCTGAGTACTGCAGGCCAAGATCCCACGGCGAGCCTACTATATTGTAGCGCGCCTCAGCATCTAACTTCATACCGCTGCCCAGCTTAAGTGGCGTCGCGAATCCGACCCCGAAACCTATCTCAAAGTCCTGGACATCATCGCCGACCCTCTGGACAGTTTGCTTTTCCTCCGGCAAATCCCAAGAAGCATCAAGCTGCTGGGCCATCGCAATTGATGAGCTCAGCAGCATGCAGATCGCAGACAGAAAAGTGAACCGTTTCATTAAAACCTAGATCATCATTGCCAATGCAAAGTTACAGAAAAATATCGAACCCTCTTCCTTCTTATCACCCCGACGGACATCCAGTTGTAAATCAATCGATTACGCGAAAAGAAAAAACCGGACTTCTCGAAAAAGTCCGGTCAGGTGCCCGAGGTGGGAATCGAACCCACACGTCTTTAAGGGACAATGGATTTTGAGTCCATCGCGTCTACCATTCCGCCACTCGGGCTTTGCTCCACAAAGCAAAATGTGGTAAAGCGGATTGCAAAGGTATTGAATTTCTCGGAAATATCAAATTATTCCCGGGTAAGACCTTCAATGAATCCCTTCGCGCCTTCCAAGGCTCCGTCTAAAGCTTCCCCAAAGCCCTTGAGGCCGGCTTTGAGTACTGCTGCCTGATAGCGTCCCATAGCGGAGTTTATTTCCTTATTCTGCTCGTCGCTGAGTTTATCGGCGTCCTGGTTGTATTTTTCCACCAGTTTGTCGTATTCAGCATTGACCTTGTCCCACTGTTCGGTGCTGTACGATGCACCGTTTTTCTCCACCTTGTCCGCAATGTTGTCAAACTGAGCGGGGAGGCTGGACGTACAAGAAGCCATCAACACGATGGTGGCCAGGATAAAGAGAATCTTCTTCATATTCATAACAATTAGCAAGCATTTGACATGCAAGAAATATGCCTGCCACAGGCACAAAAAATCTCATCGGGAATCCGTAATTATTCTTACCTTCGCATAGTTAACTCCATCACCATGAACCTGATTCAACTTTTCAGAAAAATCCTCCCCCTGGTCCGGCCTTACAAGCTGCTTGTACTCCTTACCCTTATGCTGACCTTGCTGGGATCCGTGCTCGCACAGGTAAATGCCGTGGTGCTGGACAGGGCAGTGGATGCAATCAACGCCCTGGTAGGTTCCGAAGACTTCAGCTGGAGCAAGGCTGTACGTATCCTTACCATAGTGAGTATCGTCTTGCTCGGCAAGGAAATCATCCGCGCTGCCATAACTTTCGCACAGAAAAACTTCGGCGAACGGCTGCGCAACAACGTATCACAGAGCCTGTCGCTTGGAGTTATAGAGAGGATACTCAAGTACCGCATGGCCTTTTTCGCACGCAGCGAAAATGCCCCCGGCATGCTTCAGGCCCGCATTGACCAGGGTGCCAGTAGCATATCCCGCACCATACAGAGTTTCTTTATAGACCTGCTGCCCATGACTTTGAGCTCTGACCTCGCCCTGGTCCTCATCTTTGCAGCCAACCTCTATGTCGGCCTCACCGCGCTCGCCATAGTACCCATCTATTTCTGGATTACCTCCCGGCAGGCAAAAAAGCTCAAGAGTTTCCGCAAGAGCATGCGCAGCTTCCACGAGAAACGCACCGGAAGCGTCATGAACATATTGGAGAGCATGAACGTTGTGAAGTCGTTCAACCGTGAAGAGATAGAAATGGGCAAGCAGACTGAGCTGCAGACCGGCTTCTACTCCAACCAGATGCGCATCCGCAAGGCTTCTTTCGGCTACGACGCCCTCAAGAGCTTTGTCAGCCAGACAGGCACCGTGCTGATAATCATCCTCACATCCTACCTGGTACTCTCCGGTTACCCGGGAATGTCGATCGGCAAGATAATGTACCACATCATGCTCTTCTCCAACGTAACCGCCCCGATAACGCAGCTGCAACGCATCTTCGATGACCTGAACGACGCCCTGGTCTATGCCGAAGGCTATTTTGACATAGTGGACGCTGACTCCGAACTGGAGCCTTCAGGAGGATACAAGCCTGCCAAGGTCAGAGGCAACTTCGAAATGAAGAACGTAGATTTCACCTATCCCAACGGCACCAAAGCTCTGCACAACGTGAGCCTGAAAGTGGAAAGCGGCAAGATCACCGCCCTCGTCGGCCTGAGCGGCGCCGGCAAGTCCACGATAGTGAACCTGCTGGACAAATTCTATGAACCCGACTGCGGCAGCATAAGCCTGGACGGGGTAGCACTGCGCGAATGGGACACCCAATTCCTGCGTGAAAATATTGGCCTGGTGCTGCAGAAAAACCATTTCTTCGAGGGAAGCGTAGCGGAGAACATACGCTACGGCAAGCCTGGCGCCAGCATGGAAGAAGTGGAAGAAGCGGCACGCAAAGCCAGCGTGTACGACCAGATCGCCGCCCTCCCCAAGGGCTTCGAAACCTCCGCCACCGACCTTTCAGGCGGACAGCAGCAGAGAATAGCCTTAGCCAGAATGTTTCTCAAGAATCCGCCCATCATCTTCCTCGACGAGCCCACCGCCTCCCTGGACGCCATCGCCACGGAACAGATAAAGTCCGCGATAGACGCCATTAAACGCGACCGCACCGTAATCATCATCTCACACTCTATCTCGCAGATTATCGACAGCGAAATGGTGTACGCGCTGAAGGAAGGCCGGGTGGAGCAAAGCGGCGATCCCGACGGACTCTACCGCAAAGGCGGCGTGTACAAAGACATCGTTGACGCGTCAGCAAGGAGCCTCAACATCGAGAAACTCTCCCAGACCATCGCTTCCGCTTAAGGCTTCCAGACGATGGGGAGCTTCTGCCTGTTGTCTTCGCCGAGCATGATATAGGCCTTGCGGAGGTCTGCTATCGTCACGTCGTAATCCCTGGAGCAGCGCCTTCCCGGGGCTGATAGCCGGTGCTGGAAAAGCCACTTGTAGGTATCTTCCAGCAGGAACACCCTGGCCAGGATGGAGTGTCCCTGGTCGGCCAGCCAGGTAAAGCGCACACGGTCGGCCGAGCCGGAATCCACCAGCCGCTGTACCACCCCGGTAGAATAGGTAAGGTTGGTGGCATCGTCGCCCGTCCCGTGGATAATCCACAGCGGCACCTCTCCAATATTCTTGATTTGATTTCCTACGTAACCGCCACACATCGCGATGGCAGCGGCGAAGCGGTCCGGGTACTCGGCAATCATCTTGAATGCCCCCCAGCCCCCCATGCTCATGCCGTACACGTACAGACGGTCCGGGTCGCAATTGTAGCGTTCGTACACATAATCAACGACTTTCATCACCCGTTCAGCCTTCCAGCCGGCGGTAGTGGTACACTGCGGGCAGATGATGACCGCGTCGATACGGGCACCGCGGCGCAACGCATCTATGCAGCCGTACGTGGTTACCATATTGAGGTCGTTGCCCACCCTGCTCTTGCCGTGCAGGTACACTATTACCGGCAGGGGCTCTTCCATCTTTTCCCCGTAACAGTCGGGAAGATAGAGAAGGAAATTATAGCCGTCCTTGATCGAGTCGCGGTACGCCAGCAGCTCCCCGCCGCTGAGTCTGGCAGGCAGCAGGCAAAGTGCCAGCACAAGCATATAAAGGCAGCGTCTCACTTCACCCGTATCTTCTTGTCCAGTCGCAATATAGTAGTGCGGGTGATACCGTTGAGCCGGCACAGGGCGTCCACGGTGGTATGATAGCGCACCGCCAGTCCGGATAGCGTATCACCGCTTTTAATCGTATGATATACGGCACCTTCTGCACCAACTTCCGGCTTGGCGGAGGCAGCTGTGGCCTGCTCGTAATCGATCACCGGAATCTTCTTGGTGGAGACCTTCACGTTGCGCCACTGCCCGTCCGCGTAGAGCACTATTGCATCGTCGCCCTGCGGGGCGCTTAGGGAGCCGTCCGGCCCCACGAATGCCCATCCTCCCGCATCCAGCAGCACAATCCTGCGGTCGTCCGGCCCCAGCTTGAGGGTGTCCGGAGCCACCACCGCCGCCGTCTCGGCAAAGCTCAGATCCACGCTGTCCGCCGTAGCCTCCGGCACGAAGTCCGGCAGTATGCGGACTGCCCCCAGGAAACGCTCCCTGTAGTAGCTCTGCTTGATTTCCGAGATGATGACCCTGGGCTTGGCGGCATGGATGAAACGGAAATTGTCCCCGCTCTCATCCGGACCGATGTACAAGGCCACGTGGCCCATACGCTTCTTGTTGTCGCGCTTGCCGAAGATGAGGATGTCCCCCTTCTGCAGGTTCTCGAAGCCCCCTTCCACTACGCGTCCGTCCTTAGCCTGCACCGGCACCGTACGGCCAAGCTTGTATCCCAGGCCGGCATACAGGTACTTGGTATAACCGGTGCAGTCGAAGGCCTTGGGGCCGTTGGCGGCCCAGACATAGGGCGTACCCAGGAAAAGCTCCGCACGGGCGATGAGGGAGTCGGCCATGGCGCGGGCGTCCACCACCACGCTGTCCCTGACTTCCGGGGCCGCAGATGCGATGGCTGGTACGCTCAAAAGTATGCAATATAATAGGAATCGTCTCATTATCTGTAAGTTACTTCAAAAATATCCACTGCATTCCCGCCTCTGCTGCGCCCCTGTGAAGTAGTGAACACATAGCGGCCGTCGGAGGAAACATCCAGGCCCACGGGGTAAGAATCGGCGGGCAACCTGCCCACCAGCGTCATGGAGCGGGCGTCCACCACGGCAAGGCAGCTGGAGAAATTGCAGGAAAC
>JAFWPT010000205.1 GCA_017509375.1 Bacteroidales bacterium
CCGGACGGCGGCGACGGCGGACGCGGCGGCCATATCATACTGCGCGCCAACGCGCAGTTCTGGACCCTCATACACCTGAAATACCGCAAGCATATCAAGGCCGACGACGGCGAAAAGGGAGGCGCAGCCCTTTGCAAGGGCAAGAATGGCGCCGACATCATACTGGATGTGCCTGTGGGCACTGTCGTAAAGGACGCTGAAAGCGGCGAGGTCCTCTTCGAACTGATGGAGGACGGCGAGGAACGCATACTCTGCAAAGGCGGACGCGGAGGCCTGGGAAACAACAACTTCAAGAGCGCCACCAACCAGACGCCCCGTTACGCGCAGCCGGGCGAAGACGGGGAGGAAGGTGCTTTTATTCTGGAACTCAAGCTGCTGGCTGACGTAGGCCTGGTAGGTTTCCCGAACGCAGGCAAGTCCACCCTGCTATCCACCGTTACTTCCGCCAAGCCCAAAATAGCATCGTACGCCTTCACCACCCTGGAGCCTAACCTGGGCATAGTCCGCTACCACGACGACCGTTCTTTCGTGATGGCCGACATCCCCGGCATCATCGAGGGAGCCCACGAAGGCAAGGGCATAGGCACACGCTTCCTCCGCCACATCGAGCGCAACTCCGTACTGCTCTTCATGGTAAGCTGCGAGGAGGAGGACATTGCAGCCAGCTACAAAACCCTGCTTTCCGAGCTTAAACTCTACAATCCCGAACTCATGAGCAAGGAAAGGGTGCTGGCTATCACCAAGTGCGACATCATCGACGAAGATATAGAAAAGGAACTGGCACGCAAGCTGCCCAGGCGCATTCCCCACGTCTTCATTTCTTCCGCCACTGGGGAGGGAATCGACAAACTCAAGGATGAATTATGGAAGGCGTTGCAGAAATGAGTCCTTTCCTCGGCTTCCTGGAGCAGGCCGACAAAGACCTGACCCTGGCATTGAACAGCCTGAACAGTCCGGTTACAGACGCCGTGTGGCAGTTTTTCTCCCACGTGCAGATATGGTACGTCATGTATCTGATTATCATTGCGTTCTTCTTTATCCGGCTGGGATGGAAAAAAGGACTGATAGTGACTGCCGCCTGCATACTTTTCGTACTTGCCTGCGATCAGTCCGCCAATCTCATAAAGAACTCCGTTCAACGCCTTCGCCCTCTGGAAGACGCAGACATGATAGCCCGCGGGCTGCATATCCTGGAAAAACCCGGTGGCTTGTATGGCTTCTATTCCGGACACGCCGCCAACAGCATTGGCTTCGCAATGTGCTCCAGCTTAGGATTCCGGAATGACAAACGGCATGGTTACAAATTATACACCGCCCTGATTTTCACCTGGGCGGTGCTGGTAGGCCTGAGCCGGATTTTCGTGGGCAAACACTTCGCAGGAGACGTGCTTGCCGGTTTCCTGGCCGGCATTATCCTGGGCTGGCTCTTCGGCTGGCTGGGGCAGAAAGCCTGCAGCCTTGTTACTAAAGGCTAGGTATAAGCTTTTCCATCCGGATACCCCTCGAACCCTTCACGAGTATGGAGGTCCCGCTTACCGGACGCTCTGCCAGCCATGCCGCCAGAGTATCTGAATCAGGGAAACAGGTAAAGTGCGTCAATCCAGTGGAAACCAATGCTTTAGAAAACTCTTCACCAACCAGTATTGCAGGCAGTCCATACTCCTGAAGCAGGCGTAGGACCTTTTCGTGTTCGGCGAGCGACTCCTTGCCCAGCTCCCTCATATCGCCCAGCAGCGCGAGCTTC
Source organism: Bacteroidales bacterium (assembly GCA_017509375.1). Next base: position 1,745 of record JAFWPT010000205.1, read on the forward strand.
TTTCCGGCCTGAAGGGAGGCAAAATTATCCAGTGCCGCGCGCATCGAAGACGGGTTGGCATTATAGGCATCAACTATCAAGGTATTGCGTTCCGTACGCATCATCTGGGAACGCTGGTTCGCCGGGCAGTAAGCCTCGATTGCGGCGACAGCCTTGTCCCGCGGCACGCCGAAGTACTCCCCTACGGCAAGGGCCGCAAGCACGTTTACGGCATTGTATGCCCCGACCAACTGCGAATGCACCTCAACGTCCCGGAGCTTAAGTCCCATAAAGGGTGACTCGGGCGTAGCCGGCAGCAGTTCCGCCCCCTGATAATTCATCCCGTAACCGAAGAAATGGCAGGGCAAGCCGGCGGCCATTCCGCGAAGGTCCTCATCGTCCTCATTGATGAATATGAGGCTGCCGGGGCGGGAACCGAGCCATCGGTACAAAGCGCCCTTAGCCTGCTTCACCCCTTCAAAAGAGCCGAATCCCAGCAGGTGGGCACGGCCGACGTTGGTAATAAGGCCATAATCGGGCCTGGACACCTTCACCAGTTTCTCTATGTCATCGGGATGATTGGCCCCCATTTCAATGACGGCAATCTCGGTTTCCGGGGTGATTGACAGCAGGCTCAGCGGCACCCCGATATCGTTGTTCAGGTTCCCGCGGGTGGCAGTAACCGTAAACTTCCGGGACAGCACTGCAGCTATGAGCTCTTTGGTGGTAGTCTTGCCGTTGGTTCCCGTGAGGCCGATTACAGGTAGTTTACCGCCACGTACATGCGTGCGGTGCCAGACGGCCAGGTCCCTGAGGGTAGAGAGGGGGTCGCTCACCCTGATCAGCCGCGCGTCGGCAGGCAGAACGGCATCTGCGTTCACCACGGCCCAGGCGGCACCTGCCTCAAGGGCTTTCATGGCAAAAGCGTTTCCGTCGAAATTTTCTCCACGAAGGGCGAAGAATAACTCTCCGCCCTTAATTGCACGGCTGTCGGTGGTTACCCGTCCTCCGCAACCGAGATACTTATCGTAAAGTTCTTCCATCTATCTCGATGAATGATAATGAATTGCTACTTAGTACCGGTACTGCCGAAACCTCCGGTGCCCCGGACAGTCTCCCCGAGCTCACCGGCCTCTTCCCACTCCAGCCTCTCGTGACGGGCCAGAACCAGCTGGGCCACCCTCTCCCCTTTTTCCACCACGAAGGGTACGGAAGAAAGGTTGATCAGTATCACGCATACCTCGCCCCGATAGTCGGCGTCTATCGTCCCCGGGGCATTCAGGACCGTTATCCCTTTCTTTGCCGCAAGACCGCTCCGGGGCCTTACCTGAACTTCATAGCCGGCAGGAATCTCCATATACAACCCTGTGGGAATCATGGCACGGCCGAGGGGTTCGAGTATGACGGGTTCCTCGTTGGCCGCCCGCACGTCAAGTCCGGCGGACAAGTCGGTAGCGTACTCCGGCAGCGGATTGGAACTGCGGTTGATTACCTTGACCTTCATTTCGCTACGGCCTTTTTCTTCTGGGGATCCTTGAACAAAATCATGAAGAGCACTGCTACGACGAAGGCGTAGCCGGCGAAGATATACCAGGCCTGAGGCCAGTTGGAAGGGGTATTGAATACGTCGCACGCTTCCACCACCTTACCTGCAGCAAGGGTTCCGATAGTAGCACCTAAACCATTGGTCATAAGCATAAAGACACCTTGTGCACTGGAGCGGATGTCCTCGCTGGTATTGTCATTCACATAGAGCGAACCGGAGATGTTGAAGAAGTCGAAAGCCACACCGTAAACTATGCAGCTGAAGATGAAGAAAAGCACGCCGGGCATTGCCGGGTTGCCGAGGCCGAAGAAGCCGAAACGGAATACCCAGGCGAACATTGCTATAAGCATCACTTTCTTGATGCCGAAACGCTTCATGCAAATAGGTATGAGCAGGATGCAGAGGGTCTCGGAAGCCTGGGAGATGGCAATCAGGGCGTTGGAGTTCTTGACGGCGAAAGTGTCTGCCAGGGAAGGATCCGCGGCAAACGATCCCAGGAATGTATTGGCGTAACCGTTGGTTATCTGCAGGGATGCGCCCAGCAGCATGGAGAAGATAAAGAAAATTGCAAACTGAGGGTCCTTGAACAAAGCAAAAGCCTTGAGACCGAAAGCATCGGCAAAGGACTTGCCTTCCACGTTCTTGTTCACCGGGCACGCAGGCATGGTGAGGGCATAGCCGCAGAGCAGGAGGGAGATGATACCGGAAGAGAAAAGCTGGGTGTAGGAGTCCTGCAAAGCCACGCCGCCTATCTTGAGGAAATTGGTGAGCAGCATGCTGCAGATGAAACCCACTGTGCCGAATACCCGGATAGGGGGAAAATCCTTCACCGGGTCCATTCCAGCCCTGCCAAGGGCATTGTAGGCCACTGAATTGGATATGGCTATGGTAGGCATGTAGAAGGCTACGCTCAAGCTGTACAGTACAAACAGCGGAGCGAATGCGATAGTGCCTCCTGAGCTCATACAGTAAATGCCGGCGCCGATCATGAAGATACCCGCCAGACCATGGCAAAGCGACAGTGTCTTCTGGGCCTCCAGTTTACGGTCGGCCACGATTCCCATGAGGGTGGGCATGAAAATGGACACGAAGCCCTGCATTGCGAAAAACCATTTGATCTGGGGGCCGAGTCCGACATTTCCCAGGTAACGGCCGAGGGAGGTCAGATAGGCGCCCCACGCTGCATACTGCAGGAAGTTCATCAGGATGAGCCTGATAGTAAGCTGTTTGTTTTTCATTTGAAGGATATAGTTAATTGTTATTGTCTGCGGCAAACATACAAATATAAGTTTTTTTATGTAATTTTGCACTATGTTCAAG
>JAFWPT010000206.1 GCA_017509375.1 Bacteroidales bacterium
ATTCAAATCGACGATTTAAAACGAGAACAACTTAGAATTAATGAATTATCAATGCGCGTTATCAACAATGCAAATATGTGGGGTGCGCTTCATGATGATGATCGGGACAGAGATATGAACCTGTTTTGTCAGGAATACAAAAAAGGCATGAAATACTATTCTTCTCTTTGTAAAGAGATGACTTTGTTTTTAGACAACGAACTTAAGGAGTATAATAAGCCCAACATAAACAAACAACTATTAGATAAACAGTTCCGCGAACGATTGAATGAAATAATTCAAGAACATATATCAAGAGTAGGGAACTTCGATAAAGTGTTTTATCAATCAGGGAAAAGTCTATTACTCAATGAAAGAAAAAAATTGGACGCCCTGTTAAAACAACAATTATAGTTATTTTACCCCATAATCAATGACACAGACTAGACACAATCCTTTTATCTGCTTGTTTCTTATCATTCTCAATTCTTGCGTTGGAGTTACACCTGAATTGAATCCCGATAAGAATCTCTCATTTAACGCCATCAAAGTAATGCCCTTAATCACCAAAGTTACAGAAGCGACCTTCGAGACCGGTGATGCCATTGGGCTATCCATCGTTCGAGCATCTGGTGCATATGCGACCAACGAGAGACTATCTTTCGATGGGACCGCATTTTCTGGTTCTTTGAACTGGTATGACGGGAACGATGCTGCCACGTTGAAGGCGTATTATCCTTATAGTAGCTCTTTCCCGACATCATTCACGGTTGCATCAGATCAAACTGCAGGCACATCATCGTCAGATTTCGTCTCGTCCGTAAAAAGCAATGTGTATCCTACGGCAAATGCGGTTTCGATGGTATTCCAGCATCGGTTATGTCGGCTATCCATTTCGACTGTCGATAGGACCGACAAGACGATCTCCGGCGTTACCATCAAAGGAGCGAAGCCTCGGGCCATTATTACTGATGAGCTAACCGCCACAGTGGATAACTCATCTTCGGCCGTTGATATTAGTGCGTATAAGGATGGTGAGAACTATTATGTGATTCTTCCGCCCCAAAAGGTTGCCTTGACTGCAGCCGTGACCGTTGGTGGGAAAGAAATGACCGACCTGTTAGCCGAGGCGACGCTTGTCGCCGGTAATCAATACAATATCACCATTGTTATAGAAGAGGAACAAATCAAGGTCCTCCTTTCTGGTCAAGTGGACAATTGGAATCCCGGAGGAGAATTACCTGGTAACGACAAACCGTACATCACCCTCTCCCCTTCTTCCTTAACCTTTGATTTGACTGGCGGCACTCAATCAACCACCATCACCATCAACAATCCTATTTCTGGCAATGATTGGTCTGTTTCTGGTACTGTTAGTGGATTCAGTTATAGCAGAAGTGGTAATACTCTTAATGTAACTGCCTCAGCAACAGAGACTGCAAGAAGTGGTCAATTTACAATTTCTTATCCTGATGCTAATCCAGTTACTTTAACAGTATCTCAATCTGCTCCAGTAGTCAGTAATACAATTTATTATGGATTTGGTAATTCTGCTCAATATGTTTACGAGAATGGGTTAAA
>JAFWPT010000207.1 GCA_017509375.1 Bacteroidales bacterium
AGCAGGACGACCAGAAACTCGGCGACGCCCTCAAGAAGATTTCTTCCCAGGATCCTACCGTGGTGGTGGAATACTCCAAGGAACTGCGCCAGACCATCCTCTCCGGCAACGGCGAGCAGCATATCAACATCGTCAAGTGGCGTATCAACAACGAATTCGGCCTCGAAGTCGAGCTCTTCGCGCCCAAGGTACCTTACCGTGAGACCATCACCAAGGTGGCGAGCGCACAGTACCGTCACAAGAAGCAGTCCGGCGGCGCCGGCCAGTTCGGTGAAGTCCATCTGCTCGTTTGCCCTGCCGAGGGTGATCTGAACACCAAGTTCATGATCAACGGCAAGGAAACCCAGCTGAACGTTAAGACCCAGGATATTACCGAGCTCGAATGGGGCGGCAAACTGGAGTTCTACAACTGCGTCGTGGGCGGTGCCATCGACCTCGGTTTCATGCCCGCTATTCTTAAGGGTATCAAGGAGCGCATGGTTGAAGGCCCTCTCACCGGTTCCTATGCCCGCGACATCCGGGTGTTCGTTTACGACGGCAAGATGCACCCGGTGGACTCCAAGGAAATCGCCTTCATCATCGCAGGCCGCAACGCATTCCGTGAGGCATTCCGCAACGCCGGTCCTAAGATTCTCGAGCCTATCTACAATGTAGAAGTCATGACTCCGAGCGAGTATCAGGGTGCCGTTATGTCCGACCTCCAGAACCGCCGCGGTATGCTCGGCGACATGGGAGCAGACAAGGGATTCGCCATCCTCAAGGCCCGTGTGCCTCTGGCAGAACTCTACCGCTACTCCACCACTCTGAGTTCCCTCACTGCAGGTTCCGCAACCTTCACAATGGAGTTTGCCGATTACCAGCCTGTACCGGGTGATGTCCAGACCAAGCTCCTCGCAGATTACGCTGCACAGGAGAAGGACGAGGACTAAGTACCTCACTTTTGATAAAAAAGGGGGCCGGCCAAAATTTTTGGCCGGCCCCCTTTTGGCTTTCTTAACCCCCGCCAACTGGCGAGCCTGTCAGGGGTATTTCGGCCTCCGGCCGCTCCCCCAGGCGCGTTTTTACTTCTCTTCGAACGACGTTGCTTTTTCGTCAGCGCCTTTTTATAAGTGCTCTACCTCAGGGCTTAGAGAGACGCCGAAGCGCTCGTGTACCGTGGCTATCACCCGCCGCTCCAGTTCCAGAATGTCTTCCGGACTCGCGTTGCCGCTTTGGTTCACTATGACCAGCGGCTGTTTTTCATAAACGGCAGCTCCTCCTTCTTTTTCGCCTTTGAGCCCGCATTGGTCTATGAGCCAGGCGGCAGGCACCTTTACCATGCCGCCGGGAAGTATGAAGTGGGGGACGCTTACACCCGGGACGATATCGCTGATACGTGCCAGGTCCAGGGCCGTGACCACAGGATTCTTGAAGAAGGAACCGGCACTTCCGATTTCTTCCGGGTCCGGCAGTTTGGTGCGCCTTATAGCTATTACGGCATCGCGGACAGTCTGCGGGCTGGATGCATCTATGCCGGCCAGTCCCTTGTACTCCAGGCGCGGCCTGGCTTTTCGGGACACCCGTAATAGCACCGAGGTGATTACATAACGGCCTGCCGCCTCCTTGAACATGGATTCACGGTATCCGTAGCGGCATTCGCCGACCGTGAATTTACATTTTTTGCGTTCCTGCAGGTCGAAGCAGCTCACCCCGGAAACTATATCCTTGAATTCTACGCCATAAGCTCCGATATTCTGAACGGCAGCGGCGCCCACCTCTCCGGGGATGAGGGACAGGTTCTCCGCTCCCCACAGGGAATGTTTGCACAATTCCGCCACCAGCTCATCCCAGCACACGCCTCCGCCTGCAATTACTGGCACTTCATCAAGTCCCATATCCACATATTTAATGTAGCGGATGGCGGAATGCAGGATAGTGCCGGGAAAGTCTCCTGTAAACAGAAGGTTGGAGCCACCGCCTATATGCCTTATGGGTTTAGGGAGGGAGTCAAAGTCCAGGCCGGCAAGCTCATCCACGCTATCATACTCAATATAGCAGGCGCAACGGACCTTCATGCGGAAGGTATTCCGGGCGCTCAAGTCGTAATCGTAATAGGTCTTCATCATCACAAAGATAAAAAAAATACATATCTTTGCGCTCCGATGACGCTGATATTGACAGGTAGTCCCACCCGCTACGGCGAGGACAGGTTTACGGAAGACAATGGCTTTCTCGCCACGGTGAAGACGGAGCTGGCCGCCGCGCAGGCGAGGCGCCACCCCGCTGCCGCCGCCCCTTCCGTCCTGCTGGTAAGCGCGGCTCCGGACGATGCAAAGTTCAGTTCCAGCGTGCTGGAAGGCATGTCTTCCTGTATCTTCAACTCCGGGATAAAGCCGGGACGCATAGTGATGTTGGACCGCAGGAACGCCTCCCACGTGCGCACGCTGTTGGATGAAGCCGACTGGCTGGTGCTGTGCGGAGGTCATGTTCCCACGCAAAACAAATTCCTCCATGATCTGGGACTCAGGGAGCTGTTGCAAGGCTTCGACGGGCTTGTCATGGGATGCAGCGCCGGTTCCATGAACTGCGCGGACATAGTGTACTCGCATCCCGAACTTCCCGGAGAAGCGGCAAGCAATTCTTACACCCGCTGGCTGCGCGGACTGGGACTCACTGATATTCAATTGGTTCCCCATTATCATCAGATACGCGGAGTGGTTCTGGACGGACGGCGGCTGTTCGAGGACGTGATATTCCTGGACAGCTGGAGGCACTCTTTCTACAGTATCCCGGATGGCGGATATATACTGTGCAAAGCCGGACGCAACACGCTTTTCGGTACAGCATGGGAGATCTCCAACGGCGCTATGCGCCAGATATCGAATGAAAATCAAGTGTATACTTTTATGAACGTTGTTTTTATTTCCCCTCATTTCCCTCAGACCTACAGTCACTTCTGCGCCGGTCTGAAGGCCAACGGGGCAAATGTGCTCGGAATTGCCGACGCACCTTATTCGGAGCTCTCCGAAGAACTCCGCAACTCTCTTACGGATTATTATCAGGTACGCAACCTGGAAGATTACAACGAGGTATATCGCGCCGTAGCCTGGTTTGCCCACAAGTACGGACGCATAGACTGGATAGAGTCCAACAACGAGTACTGGCTGGAGCAGGACGCCCGCCTGCGTACCGATTTCAACGTAACGACCGGACTCCATACCGACCGCATATCCGGCATTAAAAACAAGTCGGAAATGAAGAAGTTCTACGCCCTCGGCGGCGTGCCCACAGCCCGGCAGATAAAGGCGGCCGAGGGACTTAAGGCCGTGCAGGCTTTCACCCGCAAGACCGGTTTCCCCATCATCGCCAAGCCAGACAACGGCGTAGGCGCTGGCGGGACCGCTA
>JAFWPT010000208.1 GCA_017509375.1 Bacteroidales bacterium
GCACATGCGCGTCAACGGGCTGAACCCCATCATCATCTCGCTCGACGACTATTTCCGCAACCGTGTCGACACCCCTCGCGACGAAAACGGGGAGTACGATTTCGAGTGCCTGGAAGCCCTCGACGTTCCGTTCCTCAACGAGCAGCTCGAAGAGTTGCTGAGCGGCAATATAAGGGCTACATTCTATGAAGGTCTCAGGACATTGGACCTTGGCATTGCCAATCCCTTATCGACACCTCTTGAACGCAAAGGATTGCCCATAACGTTGAGGGAGGTGAGTTCGAGCGTAAGCACTGTCAATAACATACCATCACTCCTTGACAATAATGGCGTGATAGCCTCATCGGACAGACTCCGTCAGATTTCAGAGCAGTCAATCAGAAAGAACCTGAGCCACACAGGGCTCTACCTCACCCACCCCAAAACCGATGAAAACGGCGTGGTGACAATAAAGTTCCGTGCGCCGGAGCTACTCACGCGTTGGAACCTGCAGGTTCTTGCATATACTGATAACCTGCTTACAACCGGTTTCAGAGGCTATGTAACCACATCAAGACCTCTTATGATTGAGCCTGCCGCTATAAGATTCCTCCGTCAGGGTGATGTCACCGATTTTGCCCAGAAGATAACCAACACCTATACAGATGACCTTGAAGTGACTGTTCTGTTGCGCTTTAAAGATGCAGAGAACGGCAATCCGCTTGACCTTACCGCAGGTGACAGCGTCAAGACCGTAACTGTAAAGGCTGGAGGCAGTGTAACCGTTCCATTCATGCTGACTATCCCCGACGGAGTACATTCATTGAGCTATACTGCCATCGCCACTGCCTATGGATTCTCTGACGGACAGCAGGAGACCATCCCGGTTCTCTCAAACCGCGTTCAGGTAACCAAAAGCCTCTCTCTGTTCAACAACGGCAACGAGACACGGACATTCCGGACAGATGCTCCTGCCACATCGGCTTCGGGAAAGGTTTTTGACGAGACACTTACACTACAGTATCATTCCCGGCCAATATGGTATGCACTTGAGGCTCTGCCGTCACTTACAGAAAACAAGACCCCGGACAATCTCAGTCTGGTTTACAACCTCGCGGCCCAAGCCATGACATATCTCATAACCGACCTCTATCCTGCAGCTAAAGGCAGGCTGAAAAAAGAGCAGTATGATGAGAATCTGCTGAAACAGAAAGTCGAGAATTATGACGAACTGCTTCGCAACCGCCAGAACCAGGACGGAGGCTGGCCGTGGATGCCGGGTGGGACATCCAGTATCTACGTCACCTCGCTGATACTCTACGTATATGACTTCATGGGGGATACAATGGACTACTCCTACTACAGGGGCTTACAGTTCCTTGCTTCACAGATACAGCAAAACACTTCACGCCCTTCTCATTCCGACATCATGTTCCTCTATCTCTGTTCCGCCCACCGGAAAGAACTGGAAAACTATTCACCTGCCGATGTCAAGGAGACGTTTGAGAGACTGCTTGCAGAGGTGGAGAAATACAACTACAATCATGAGAATCTCTATTACCGTGGACTTCTCTTACAGTTGTTCATGAGAGTAGGCAAGACTGATATTGCACACAACCTGGCAAAGAAACTGTTGGCAGACTCTGAATACACTGATGAAATGGGCCGTTTCTGGCAAGAGAACCGGGGCGGATACCTGTGGCATGAGGCCCCCGTAGAAACCCAGGCCATACTGATACATGCCCTCAAGACAGCAGGTTATGAGCGTGAAGCCAATGAGGCTGCCCGCTGGCTACTCAAGCAGAAAGAGACCACCGCATGGGAATCAACACCCGCCACTGCCGCTGCGGTAATGGCCCTGCTTGAGACCGCAAGCGGTTCACTGCCCGATAACCTGTCCACGACTTCCGTCACTATAGGCAACGACCGTATTGAGTCCGGAGCCGACGGCAATGAAGACGGATACATGAGCCGCACATGGAACGGTCCGGTAACACCTGACAAGGGTACAATAACCATATCAAGCAACCATCAAGGTATAAGTTGGGGGGCACTCTATCATACCTTCACGCAGAATCTGGACGATGTGGAGAACAGCGGCAACGGCATGCAACTCAAGCGCACCCTCTGGCGTATTGTAAGCGATGCGCAGGGTGAACGTCTTGAAGAGGTCACACCTGGCACTATGCTCCGTATGGGTGACCGCATAAAGGTTAAGCTTGAGCTTACGCTTGACCGCACCTACGAGTATCTGCAACTTAAGAGTGAACGTGCCGCATCAATGGAACCCGTAAATACCGGTGCTGGCTACACCTATAACCTTACACATGACATCCTCTACTACCGCTCTCCTGCCAACACATCCGATGACCTCTACATTGAACGGCTCCAATCCGGCTCCTACACGATAGAATATGACCTCTATGTGCAGAAGACCGGCACCTACAGCATGGGCCTGGCTACTATACAATGTCTTTATGCCCCCGCCTACCGAGCCATCACTCCCAACACCGTTCTCATAGTAGAATAAAAAGGTCGGGCGTCCCATCGCCCATACGAATAAAGGTGGCCCAAAGCCACCTTTATTTGTACACTACCTCTAAATATATCTAACCTAATTGTTCATCGCTTTTGAAGCGTCATTATTTTTGAAGAATGAACTAATCTCTGAGAGAAAGTTTGTATCTTTGGCCTTAAGCATAGGATTGGTAGCTTTTTGTTTGGTCACTTTAAAGTTACTTATTTTTCTGCCATTTGCAGAATAATCCTATGCTTTATTTTGAATACTTTCTAAGAAATAATTAACTTGCGAAACTTAAATAAAAATTTAATCAATTATCGTATGAGAGCTCGTGTATCTTTTTTAATCAAAAGTGTCTTGCCGGTTTTGTTCGCCTTAACCCTCGTTACTTCGTGCGAAAAGGAAAACACCTCTGAACCCGAACAGAAAGAAACACCCATAGTTGTTAATCTTGATGCATTAACTGTCAGGGAATCAGGTACTTTCTCTCCCGCTAACCTCTGCTATGACGCACTTCAGGAGATCCAGGAGGGCAATTCCCCAGAAGACTCTGTGAGGGCACAGATATACCGGACGCTGCTGGATAACCTCTACTCGGCCAATCTTTACGCAACTCAGGAATTCATCGACATCAACGGCGGGAACTTAAGCCTTTGGACTCTCATCAAAACCGGCACCGAAGCAGCGTGGAACAAATTCTCTGAATGGGTGGAAGAGACCGTGGATGAGGGTGTCGAGGCTGTCAAGGAGGCTTGGAACCACGTTCTCACGGCCTACGAATGGCCACGTATGGGCTATGCGATAGTGGATTATCCCAGCACTTCAGCCGACGGCACGCCCATAACGCTGAGTATGCTGGTCTGCTGGCCGGAGCGCGTAGGTCTTCCGGATCCCAGCCCCAACACGCTTGTTATAGGTAACCATGTGACTCGCACCCGTTACGATGAAGTCCCTTCATACTTCAAGACGTTGAGTTCGGCTACGGACGTTCACTTGCTGGCCACGACCTGGGCTACGGCTTCGTTCATTTTACCGGATGTGATAGATGGAATCAGAGAAATAATTGGAGACCCCCGCGAAGCATTGCTGGTTATGCCTGACTATGAAGGCTATGGCGCATCTCTTTCCCGTACGCACCCCTACCTTAATCGCAACGTCCAGGCCCGTCAGAGCCTGGAGGCAGCTCTCTATGCCAAGGAGTGGTTTGAGAAAAACAAGAAAAAGGAGTTCACCGATGACTACAAGACCATCGCTATAGGCTATTCCCAGGGTGGCGCCGTGTCGGCTGCAACCTACCGGTATGCGCTGGAAAACGGATACGCTGATGACCTGAATTTTGTAGGAGCAGTCTGCGGAGACGGCCCCTATGAGCCTGAGCAGACACTCAAGACTTACATCAGCTCAAATATACTGTCTATGCCAGTGTCCATTGCCCTGGTATTGAAGGGCCTTTGCGAAACTGATCCGGAAATGATCAAGGTAGGTGCAAAGCCACAGGACTTCTCCACGGAATCCTTCTACAAATGCGGTATTTACGAAAAGATTGGCGCCAAGATTTATACGACCGATGAATGCGGCGACTGTACCTGGCATTATGCGGATGAGCACCCCGGCGCGTTCCAGTGGAAGACTTACGTGGAGCCAGACGGTAAGGAGCAGCACACGCACCTGTGTACCAACACAGCGGCCAATAAGGCAACAATAGATTACTTTACCGATGGAACATTGCCCGACGATAAGACGCTGGCTTTAAAACTACAGACTCTGGGGCACTGCCTGCAAAAACACGGCCTTACCTACAGCGAGGGAGGTACCTGGGTTCCGCCGTCTGACGCAAAATTCACCTTCTTCCACGCCAAGAAAGATGATGTGGTCCCTTATGAGAATATGGATCTGGTCAGATTGAGATGGGGGTATGACAAAGCCAAGTATATTGAGTATAACACGGACACTTGGATCCATAGCAGCGTGGGCAGCCCCTTTTTCATCTATTACAGCTTCAGGGAAGCCCTGAAGATACTTGAGGGCGATTGGAAATCCGGTGCATCTGTCGTCAGTGGCGGCTCGTTCTAATCGGTCTTGACGAAGAACTCGTTCGGACCGCTGACATAAAGATTGCCGAATAGCGGTCCCGGAATAATCTGGGGATGCGATCCCAGCGTATTGGATGCGCAATAAAGGAACAGGTCCCGGTATGTGGCCGAGGAATGCTCCTCCAGATATTCCACGACATTCCGCGTGAAGCGGTCGCACATCCAGAAACCTTTATCGGCATCCCAGCAATCCGCCCATGACTGTTCGTAGGCATTGGCACCGGAGATTCCCAGTGTGCCCGGGACATCCGCCAACGGACGCAGCACGGCCTCACCGTAACAGGGCTCGGCTATGACAAGCAGTTTTCGGATACTCATTGCGGCGACGGCATCCCGCAGCATGGACGCGGTGTAGCCGGAGCCTTCAGGCGACCCGCGCCAGATGAACTCGGCCTCCTGACCGGGCCTGGCTTTCTGGCCATGCCCGCTCCAGTACAGCAGGACATTGTTTCCTTCGCCTTGCGGCAAAACCACAGGAAGGCGCTCGCTGCTTTTGCCCAACAGGATATCTGTGATGTCGGCCGTCGTGAGGGAGGCAGCATCGTAGTCCACCACGGCCTTTGGCAGGTCTTCCGTGCCACCGTACAGATCCTGGCTGGTGACAAGATTGGCCCGGATAACACCGGGCGAGGGGTTTTTAGGATCCGTGGGGAGCGACTTGTCAAAAATCAGTATGATGTGCTCATCGTCAAAACCTCCCTTGCGCAGGAGCTGATACACCGACAGCACGTCTGAACCGTGGCGGTAATCCTGAAAGCGGTCGCTTGCATGGACCAGAACGGCATATTGACCGGACAGGGGTGCATAGTCTGCCTCCTGGCCGTTGCCGGCCTGATTGGCAAAGTCATCGATGGCGTGCCGCTCATCGTAGCTGTTTTGCCAGTCGGCAATCACTTCGGCCGCACCATTCCGGTAGTAGTGCAGGTGCCGGAATTTCCCGTCTTTGATGTCCCATTGCAGATAAGTGGTCTGCGTAGTGGAGAGGAAGGACTCATCGTCAAATGACAGAACTCCCGATACACCGTGGAGCGGTGTGACGGGAAGGACGCTCCGGTTGAAACGTTCATTGTCAGACAGATTGTCGGGCCACCCTTTCTCCTGCTCCATGTAACCGGCCGCGTTTTGCACAAGAAGCAGGGCGTCATAGAACTTGCATTCAGCAAAGCAGGGCATTATGCCGAATTTATTTTCATAGCGCTGCTCAAAGCCCGTTTCAGGATCGGCGTATGGCGAGAGCCCTTGATATCCTTCCAGCAGATGGATCTGTGTGCCCACCGCCTGCAGGTCTTCTTCTTTCAGGTCGGACAGGGAGAACCAGGTGCGGTAATAGTCCAGGAAAACCGACTGGAATGCATCGTTGGCAAGGTCTGCCGGATCCGTAGAAGGAAAAGCATATCTATCCTGAAGGAACTGATCGGAAAGCATCCAACGACGCCGTTCCCGAGCCACGTCCAACAGTTGGGAGACGGATTCCAACACACAGAATCCGCTCAGGTATAGCCAGAAGAAGCCGCCATCGCTGATACGGTCCATCTGCTCCCTGAGCAGCCTTACCAGCTCTTCCGTATCGCCAAACTCCTCATATTCTTTGATGGGGAAATCCTGCTGCATGGCGAAAAATGGTGCCCAGTCGATGAAGGTCTTTCCGTAGGCATTATCCGGCGCAAAGAAGGCGGGCCAGGCAAAGCGTGTGTATTCTTTGTTCTCCTCCTGCCAAGCGCCGTAATGGCTCAGGAGCAGTTCCGTGAGTGGGATGTCGGTCGATGTGAGCGACCACAGGAATGGGTCAGCCGTCTTATATTTTCCGGCCGTTTTCACGGCATAGCGGCGGGTCACCTCCTCGCTGCTGGCCATGGGCGCTATGACTGGCTTGAGCGTCTGCTTGCATTCCTGCGCCAATAGGGCCAGCCGGTCGTTATCGAACGGGCCTATCACGGCCAGAATGTCATCCCTGCCCGCAAGCGTCCGGCCCAGAGAAACCATGTCCTCTGCTTCCTCGTCGAACCACTCCAACGTCAGTTTGACAGCTGGCGCTCCCGGCACCGACATGGATGGGGTTTCCTCCCGGAACCATTGCGCCGTCCGCTCAAGCCGTTCCCGGAGCGATGCCGGAGCCACAACAGCCACAGTCCGGCTGACGGCGTTGGCTTCCACATGCGGATCACGCTCACAGGAGAACAGTGCCGTCCCGGCCAACAGAAAAAGGATGATGACCGCCAGCATCATCAGGAATTCCTTATAGTCCGTTTTTTTAGTCATAATATCTGGCACACTTGTTTGCGTGACCTCCAAAGATACTAATAATATCGGGTTGTTACCATAGCAACAGGCTGTTTCTATGCAACGGACATCCATGAAAGAGTAAATGATGTACACACTTACCGTTTGGGTGAAAGCTCGAATGTAGTTCAAGGTTGCGTTTATAAAAAGTAAGAATCGCCCTTCACGGTGTGTGAGGGGCGACTCTTATTACAACAGACTTCGAATTATTCTCAGTGATTACTGTACCTTGGTCATCTCGAAGGTGGCGGTATAGGTGGTGCCATCCTCACGCATACGCAGGGCCTTCCACTTCATCACACCGTCCTTGATGCTCTCAATCTCCCACCATTCGCGCAGTTCATTGCTGTTGATGGTCTTCTTCCAACGGGTGCAGAGCAGAATGCCATCAACGAAATAGTCCGCCATGACATCGTTACCAGCCTTCCACTCGTCGTTCTCCTTGCTATAATATACGTAGGTGCCGTTGGCTTTGTACTCCCAGCGGTGCAGTTCGCCATCGGTGTGTTCGTCTTCGCTGCTGGTTACCTTGCCCTCCCAAGTACCAATGATGTCGTTTTCGTAGTCGTCGGATATGCGGATATAATGTTCCTTGTCATATACTTCATTGATAACCTGGTTGCCATCAACAAAGACTTTCCAGTCAGATTTCAACATCATGTCATTGGCTGTAATTGAGGAAATGTTAGCCACCGTTACATGTTTGATGTGCTCATTTTCGAATGCAGTGAGCGTCACATCATTGCCATTGATAACGACATCGGCTGAGGCATGGTTGTTCCACGATTCGCTATAGTAATCAGAAAGACTACCGTATGCTTTTGTCGGCGACATGAATGTGATGACAGCTTTCAGGTTGGTAGGACATGCCTGACCGTCCAGTTCTTCCACCATCCACTTACCTATAATCTTTTCGGCCACATTCAGGTCGGGCTGTGTGGGGTTATCGTCGTTCGACGAACACGATGTGAACACACTTGCGC
>JAFWPT010000209.1 GCA_017509375.1 Bacteroidales bacterium
GTGCGCACACACCAAAAACTGTTTTATATTTATTTGACGCCTTGCTGTTTTTGTCAGTTGATCCCCGCCTGGGCAGGTGTCGCAATTGAGAAGTTGAAATCCACTATTCCGGTGTTGCTGCTGCCGGCTGAGGCGTCGTAGAGTTTGCTCTCCGTTCCCATCAGCCACTTCCTTGCATTTGCCTCACTGTCAATAACATCTCCAGGGGTAATCTCAGCCGGATTGGCGTTGGAGCCGTATTCGATCCGGGAAGTATTGACAATCAACACTGGGTCGGAAGCCGTTCCGAACACTAGCTTGAAGGTAGTGCTGGAAGTGCTTTTGGTCTGGCCGGCGATAATTCCGGTCCAACCGTCCTTGGAAGCACTCTGGTTGCTCAGGACGCAATTGACGACACACCCGGTCACATTGTCGGTGACATCAGCCTTGGGAGCGAGCACCTCGCCGAAAAGGCCGCCCTTGTAGTAATCCTTGTTCTGGTAATAGACAGGCTCCCCTGCCGTGTTGCCAGAGGCGTTTGAATAAATGTTCCCTGTGGTCACAAGACAGTTGCTGATGCATCCACGAACCTCGGTTTTATCCGGCTGGAACACAGCCAGAATACCTCCTACACGCGTGCTGCCACTGGAATTATAGCCGCTTAACGCCCCATTGTTGACACAACGCAGGACACTTGCCGGATACTTGCTCTTGGATCCAGCTATTCCGCCGAAATAAGCGATGAGATCTCCATCACGAGCAATCATGAAGCCGTTGTTGATACAATCTCTGATGGTGCCGGAATCAGCGCAGCAGATACCTCCGGCATAGAATTCCCGCTTTGTGGATGTCTGGGCGTCCGATCCGATGATACGGCCCTCGTTGATGCAGAACTCAATCACGGAAGAGGCCTGCTTTTCAATCAAACCTGCAATGCCGCCAATGTACATATTGCTGCCGTGGTCACGGCGCTGGAAGAACTGTCCGCTGTTGGTCGTGGGCGTGCCGTCATCAGCCTTCGTGATGGTGATCGCACCACGGGAATAGCCCAGAATACCTCCGGCGGCAATGTACGATGCAAACGGTTTCGCGTCTGCATACATATACTCGGCTGTGTTGGAACATCCTTTGATCACGCTGCCGTTCTTGGTCGTAGCACCGACAATTCCGCCGAAGCACACGTCGTAAGCACTGTTGGTCTCACCGCGGTTGTACAGGACAGCGGTATTGGAGCACTTGTTGACAGTGGTGGTGTTGCCCATGAGGCCGATGATTCCGCCTACGCTGATATCCCAGTTGCCCTTTGTGCTGCCGACGCTTGCGGCGTAGTTATTGATCTTTCCGGCATTCACACACTCGTCCACAAGCATCCCTGTACCGCTGGATTTTGCCACGATGCCGCCGATGCAGGAAACACCGTTGCAGTGGTTGCTTATCTCTCCGCTGTTCGTGCATGAAAGTATCTCCACGTCAGCGGAACCGGTTGATCCCAGAATGCCGCCGACAGCAGAATCTTCCGTAGTTTCGCACGCCGCATAGGACGCTATCTCTGCATTGTTGGTGCAGGATTCGATGATTGCTTTTTCTCCTGTCGCTCCGGCGATACCACCGATGGCATGCCTGGTAGTCACGTCCGCAGTAGCAGTGACGGGGATGAAATTGGTCACGTTGCAGATGTGGCTGTTCTTATGGGCATATCCCACCACTCCGGCGTAAGACCAGGAAGAAGCGGTCGGATTGGAGAGCATGATGGCGCTGGCACCATCGGAAGTAACGCCGTCGGACGAACCGAAAATCACGTCCTTGAGCACGGCTGCCTGCCCACTGGAAGAACCCAGGGTGCGGATGAATCCAATACGGTTGTCGTCCGGATTGCTTGCCGTGAAATTGTAGATTTTATGCCCCTGGCCATCGAAGATGCCAAGGAAGGTCGGGACCGGCGTCCAGGCATAGCCGCCAAGGTCGATGTCGGCGCCGAGCCTGACTTCGTCGCCCTCGGCATAAAGGCCGGCAGCGGCTAGTTTGCGCCAGGTTTTGAGCTGGGCGGCAGTCATAATCACGGGAGGGCAGACAGTGCCGTCGTCAACGGTGGAAAGGTTCTGGCCGCCGTTGCGCACCAGGACCTGCTCGGTGGACTTGGTCTTGATCGCCTTGCCGCCGTCGTTAGTGGAGACCACGATGCTGTAGCCGGACGGGAAGGAATTGGGCCAGAGGGCAATGTAGTACTCGCCGGCCGGGAACTCAGATTCGGAAGCACCTTCAGAGGCTTTATAGACGAGCTTGATCTGGTAGCCGGCTGCGTTGGAATAATCCATTCGGGGAGCACCGTCGCCTGCATAATAAAAATGATTGGTGCCGTAGACACTCTCGCTGGTATTTCCTATAAGGGTAACGGCCGTGACATCACTGCGGGTTATTTTCACCTTCATAAGCGAGAACTGGTTGGTGAATACGAGCGTGCCCGCACCGTCGTCGACAGCAGTGGAGACAAGGGCGCCAGGATCGACGCAGTGGTCGCCGATGATGGTCTGGGTGCCTGGAATCTTGACACTCAGGCGGTTGTTCTCGATGCTGATATTGGTTGCCGCAGAATACGGAGCAACAGCATAATA
>JAFWPT010000210.1 GCA_017509375.1 Bacteroidales bacterium
AAGGAAAACACATCCATTGTCCTGCCAGGAGCCGGTGGATTGGTTACCGAGTTTGTTACGACCAACGTGCCGTTCTCCTACATGACGGTAGATATCGAATATCCGGAAGGCTCCCCGAGCGGCTGGGTTAAGGATGTAACCATTGACGACACCCCCCTCACGGATGGTACCCATACCCTTTCAATCACCACTGACGCCAATCCCGATGATACAGTACCTCGCACGGCTACTATCAATATTTCTTTTACCGACGGTTGGGGCGATGCGGTCAGCGTGCTGCTGAATCTGGTGCAGCGTAACGCCAAGGAAGGTATCGGCGTACAACTTCCGTTCAATCAAATCCTGAGCGATTACTCTACCGGCAAGGCTATCGAAGACTATATTATTCTCGACGGTATCGTTGTGAGCAACCCGGAATCCGGCAACTCCGGAGAAAACGAGCAGATAACCACCTCCAGTATAGACTATACGGGGAGCGAGCGTACGGTTTACATAGAGGCACCGGACGGCAGCCGTGGCGTGATGGTGCTTCTCTCCGATTCCTCCGACAACATCTTCAAGCAGTTCGACCGCGTGCAGATCCTGCTTCACGGCGCTGTCGCTACGCTCAGCGACGAGCCGGAACGGGTGACCATAAAGAACGTAACCAAGAATATGGTAGTTTCGCAGGTGGCGGGAACCAAGGCTTCAGTTCCTGTGAAGGAGAAGCGGATAGGCGAACTTACCGATAACGACCTGTACACTTATGTTACGCTCAAGGATGTGGAATTCCCTATCAGGAAGGGCTCCATAACCCCGGTCAACGAAGGCTATGCCATAGGCACGGGCGCCCACCGTATTTCCAAATTCCCTCTGTTGGTCCGTGATATCGATGCCAATCACATCTACATGTACACCAACACGGTGTGCGTTTACCGCAATGACGGAACCCGTCTGCCGTATGGTTCCGGCAAGTTAAGCGGCGTATTGGTGCATGAACGCTTCCCGCGTTTTGATTGGAGGGAAGGCGCAGACCCTGCCGAAATGGAGGATGATGTGACCTTGGGCAACATAGGCCGCTATCAGATACGGCATCAGTGCAAGGAGGATATATGGGGGCAGATGAATGACAGTGTGGAGGACAGTTTCTCCGCTCTCCTTGCCGAGTATCGTTACTGGTATCCGGATACGGCAAACGAGGTTTGCCTGCCTACGTATGGCGGGAACGGATGGTTTACGCATACCTATCAGCGTAAATACACGGGACTTGAGGTTAAGGAATATATGCAGCAGACCTACAGGCAGCACATGTGGGGAGCCGGCACTTACTCTTATCTCGGTCCCATGGGCAACAATGAGAAGTACATGTTCGGCCTTAACTGGGGTAACATCAACGGTTGCGGAATCGTAATCGATCCGCTCAAGGAGCACTACGATACCGAGCATGCCGCCCTCTTGAACCTGGTAAGCTTCAATCCGGACGGCTCTGTCGAGTGGTGCGGTCCCAATGCAACCAGCTCCGATGCCGTGGGGACCACCATGGGCGGCGGCGGAATCAACAACCAGTCCAGCTCTATGTATGGCAAGAGCAACCTCTATGGAGGCACGTTCACTGGATGGGGTTCCCATTATTGGTGGGACTACGATACTTCACGTCCTTATGCATGGATGCTGAACTTCTCCACGGAAGGAATAACTACGAGCCATATTTCCATGCAGATTTCGGTGCTCAACACGCAGCAGAACTGGTATTCGCCTCGCTTCTGGAGGGCGGAGTGGTCGTTCGTGGATAGTATGGATCCTAAAGACGACGCCCAGTGGCACACCATTGCCGATTACACTATTCCTGACGTATCGGTATGGTCCAACACCCTCTATTCTTCGATTGTGGGATACAAGGCAATTGATTTTGAACTTCCGCTGGATATTCTTGACCAGCCCGATGTGTACATACGCCTAAGGCCCACCAGCGACGTGTGCAGTAACGGTTCCGACTATGCCAACGACATACTTATCAACCAACCTGCAGGCGACGCAGCACATGCCAGCTCCATTGAATACATTGCAATCAGATACAATAAATAATATAACAGTATGAGGAAAAACAACATCAAGTATTCGGCTCCCGACATAGATGATTGGGAGTTCTGGCCTCAGGGCCTTTTGTGTGAAAGTCAGTTGGAGGGGATAATCCCCGACGATAGTGAAGGAATCGTTTTTTAAAGGGAGGAAAGATTATGAAACAGACTTTATTTGTTGCAGCAATTGCGCTGACCGCGGTTTTTTCCGCTTGCCAGGTTAAAGAAAGCATCGTCTCTCCCTCCGACGGTCCCAAAATGATCGAGGTTAAGGCAGTGCTTGACGAGGGCGAACTTCCTACCCGTACCATTCTTCCCGACGGCTCCACACAGTTCTTCTGGAGCGAAACGGACAAGATTGCCGCCTGGGACGGCACGACCGCAACCACTGACATTGAAATACAGGAAATTGACGAGTTCGGAACTGCCACCTTCCTGGTCCCTGAAAACACTCAGTGGGTAATCTATCCTTCCCGTGCCATGGCGGTGGAAGAGTCTGGTTACGATAAGGACAAACTCACTTGGAGCCGCTCTTATAATCACCATCTGTCTGCGGAAGGCGATGAATTGATTCCCGACGGAGCCAATCCCATGTATGCCATAAGGGAAGGCGATATGCTCAAGTTCAAGAACCTCTGCGGTTATATACAGTTCCAGTTTACAGGTTCCAAGACACTTAGTAAACTCAGCTTCAAGGTAAACAACATGAATTCTCCCGCTGTCGGCGGCAAGGCTGTGCCTACGGTGAGCGGCAACACCATGACACTGGAGTATCCCGTTCTCTCCACGGTTTCCACCAGCGGAGTTTACAAGCACGGCTACATCAATGTAAGCGGCCGGGAAATTCCCCTTGGCTCCACTCCGGTAAGCGTGTATGTGGTAGTGCCTCCTGCAACCTATAAGGACAGCGAACTTGTGCTTGAATTTACCGACGGTACTGCGGCCGCAGTTCTTTCGACCAACGATATCGTCGTAGAACGCAACAAGGTACGCAAGATCAAGCCCATCGACACCGACGCACTTTTCCCTGCAGCCCCTGAGGCACTGGATGAAAACGGTCAGTCCAACTGCTACATGGTAATCGCAGGCCCCGAGGCCAAGCACTATAGCTTTACCGCACAGAAGTGCGTTTCCGGAGAGTACTTCGACCTTGCCAAGGTCGCGAGCCTTTTGTGGTCGGAGTCGAATACTCTTATCAAGAGTATGACTTATGACGCCAACACCCACATCGTTACCTTCTTGTATGGAGGTGGCGACGAGGAAGGCAATGCCGTTATTTCCCTGGACCAGAACCTACTTGGAACCGGTGCAACCCTGCTCTGGAACTACCATATTTGGGTAACCGACCAGCCGGAAAATATCCTTATGGACGAAACCGATATGCCTCAGGCCATACTCGACCGTAACGTCGGCGCTACCTGGGCTCCCAAGTCTGAGGATTCTCGATAAGAACGGCTGCAGGGGGAGTCTTGGTGATGAACGTGAACGAACGGTCTGCATAAACTGTGATAACTACAGGGATGATGAGTCCGATATCGTTCTTTGTTCTCTCGTTAAAGTCCTTTGTGAATGCCATGATGTTTA
>JAFWPT010000211.1 GCA_017509375.1 Bacteroidales bacterium
ATTTAGAAAGAGCGTCGCCGGTAACAGAGTCGGGGACATATCGTATCGTGCGGGTTTCGAAAAATACCTTGAACTCCCCGGGGTTGTTGTCCCGGGCAGGAAAGAGTGCGGAAAGCAGCATCAGTGACAACAGTAGTCTCATTTGCCGGCGGCTTTGCGCAGTTCCGAAAGGAGCGTAGATTCGTCTCCTGGATGGTATCCTATGTGGGTGTAAACCTGCGTACCCTCCTTGTCGTACACGAACACCTGCGGCACCACACTGACATTTAAGGCGCGGCGCAGGTATCCGTTGGAATCGAAGAGCGGTACTATGCCCTCCCAGCCCTGCCCCTGAGACATGGCGACGGCGCGCTGAAGTGAGCGGCTGTCATCAAGCGAGACAGCGTAAATTCGAAGTGGAAATCCGGCGTCCCAGTCACAAGCCTCGTCAGACAAGACTTCTAGTTCCTTGAGGCAGGGCTTGCATGTAGTCAGCCAAAGAGAAACCACAAAAGGGGTCTTGTGATCGATCAGGGAAGACGTCGTTACCTGCTTGCCCGAGACATCGGACAGTTTTACGGAAGGCAGGCTTTGTGCTGATGTCAGTGAGCAGGACAACACGCACAGTACGATGAGGATGCTACTCAATTTCTTTTCCATACCGCTAAAGTAATACCGAGTTCCTTCAATCACAAATCCATTTAGGTCCATTTGTACAAAGCCGCTTGGTCGTAGTCAAAAAATCCCCCGTATCCGCAATCGGATGCGGGGGATTAAATCAATTATAAAACTGAGCGCTTACTGCTCGGCAGGAGTCTCAGGACCTGCGGGAGCTTGCGGCGCTGCGGGGGCAGTTGCCGGTGCAGCGGCGGCTTTAGCCTTGCTCCTCTTGCCAAGGTACCAGATAAGGGCGCCTGCGGCAACCAGCAGAATAATTCCAAGCACCGGACGATAGAACAGCCAGGCGATGGCAACCACCACCAGAGTCCATGCCAGTGCCAGTACACCTGCCACGAGGTTCACGCCAAGGCCGGCGATATTGGCCAGGAACGGAAGCACCTTGAGCAATTGGGTGATTATGTCGAAGATGTTCTTGAATCCGAAGAATACAAGTAAAAAGCCGACCAGACGGAGTATCCAGCCCATAGTCTTGTTGGAAGAATGTTCAGTCTCGAACATACCGTCCATACCCACGGTACCGTCGGTCAGGGTCATCAAAGAATAACCGTTCTTGGCGGTAAACTTCTCGAAAGTATCACCATTCACTACGGCAAGAATAGATACGTCGCCGGGGAGAACCTTCTCGTAGGTGACGCGGACGTCGCCGACGGTAGGCTGGCCGGGATTCACGCCGAAGTAAAGCTGGTTGGAGCTGGTGTGTACAAACGACTGGTCGCTGCTCACATTGTAAACCCTGTGGAACTCCTTCTCATACTGATCCACGACCTCGGGGGCGAGCTGGATTTCGAACGGCTTGGTGTCGTTCATCTGGGCAATGAGGCCCTCGGGCATACGGTATGCGCCGAAGCTTACATGTTCAGCCTGCCAAGTCTTGTCTTCGACCTTGAGGAGAATGTTGTTGTCGATGTTCTTGTACTGCGGATCCTCGAAAGAAGATGAGTTCACGGGGGTGCTCACCCACTCCTTGCTGTAGGTGTAAGTCGTGATAGTTTCTTGCCCTCCGCCTACTTTGTCACGGGTCTCGGAATGCTGGTGCTCGACCCACTGGTAATACTCAGTGTTACGGATAAGCTTGACAGCATTGAGGGAGATGCCGAACTGAGAATCGGTGAGGATGTCGTCCGTAGCAGCAAAAGCGCTTGCGTGCACCATCTTGCCGTTCATCTCAGGGTTTACCTGGGCAGGGTCTCCGAGTTCTACACATACCTTCTGCGCTTCTTTGAGCATACGGGTAGTCTTGACCGTTCGGCCCTCGTTCCAGAACAGCAGGATAGTACCTGCAATGAGCATGACAAAGCCCATTCCGACGCCGCTGAGGGCGTTCTTCATCCTGGAACCGTAAGATGTGGTTGTTACTTTCTGGTAAGCCATAAGACCTGGTTATTATTGTTTTACGTAGAAAGTGAAAGTCTGGCCAGAAATGTTGGAGGCGACAGCGCCATTAGATAGCTTATAGCCACGCCAATCCTGCTTGTTGTAAACTCCGATATAGCGGTCAACTTCGGAGTCATTTACTTTGAAATAACTC
>JAFWPT010000212.1 GCA_017509375.1 Bacteroidales bacterium
CTCTGTTTCTGCAGGTTGGAATATTAGTCGGGAACCCTTCTTCCCTGAAAACAATGTGGTTACCGACCTGAAATTCCGTGCTAGCTATGGTCTCACCGGTAATGCCAATATTCCTTACTACGGAGGAACTGCGACAATGGGAGCAAACAACTATTACTTTGGCTCCTCTCTCGCTGCGGGATTCGCTCCTGCGAATTCCCCGAATACGGATCTTTCCTGGGAGATCACGGCAACAATCAACCTTGGTATCGACGCCGCCTTTGCACACAATATGTTCAGACTTGCTCTCGATGCATATCAGTCCACTACCAGTGGTCTGCTTCTGGATGTGACCGTTCCGGCGTCATCTGGATTTACCACGGCCCTACAGAACATCGGCGAAGTCCGGAACCGCGGTATCGAAGCCATGCTCTCTACCACGCAAAAGCTGGGTCACGATTGGACATGGGAAAGCTCTATTGTCATGTCCCATAACCAGAATAAAGTTCTTGCCCTCGGTCCTGGACAGACTCAAATGCTTCAGCGGAGCGGTCTGAATGATGATTCCTATATCGTTCGTGTGGGAGAATCCCTCGGCTCGTTCTTCGGATATGAAATAGATGGCCGTTTCTTGACTCAGGCAGAATTCGACAGCTATCCTCATATCGATGGAAGTCAGGGTGTTGGAGACTTTAGATATGTAGATGTGAATGGGGATGGTAAGGTTACCGCCGATGACCGTGTCATTCTTGGTAATGCCAACCCGAAATTTACCTGGGGTTTCAACAATACACTCCGTTGGAAGAATCTTGATTTTACCTTCAACATTGAAGGGAAACATGGACAGCAAATCTTTAATGCGACGCATCGCTATCTGGCTGAAGCCTGGGGTAACAACCTTCGTTATTGGGGCTCGGAAGATGCTCCACGTCCCGTTTGGGCATATGGCACCAAGAGCCATACCCGGGCATCACGCCTGCATGTGGAGGACGCATCCTTCGTAAGAATCCGGAATCTTTCTTTGGGCTATACCTTCCAGAATCTGTTCGGAATCGGTCGTTTAAGGGTTTATGCTTCTGCTACGAATCCCTTTACCTTCACCAAGTACTCCGGTTATAACCCCGAAGTCTCCAACCACGGAGGCAGTGCCGTTATCGCTGGTGAGGACTTCGGTAACTACCCTGTAAGCCGGTCTTACATCCTTGGTATCAATGTCTCATTCTAATGATGCGCATCATGAAAAAAACAGTGATTATTCTCATTTTTGCTGCCTGCGCTGTTGCATGTAACGGTTTTATTGATCTAAATCCGATCTCCCAGCAGGGCGCCAATGGCTTCTATAAAGGCGAATACGAAATGAATCAGGCGCTTGCAGCCGTATACAGCACCCTGCAAAGTACTGATCAATATGGGTCCCAGAATGGTTATGCCTGTTTCATGGAGCTCCCTTCAGACAACACTTATAAT
Organism: Bacteroidales bacterium; assembly: GCA_017509375.1. The sequence goes on from JAFWPT010000212.1 coordinate 1,447, forward strand.
CTAAATACAACTCAGAACGGTGGTCGTTATGCGGCATTTGACAATTTCACGGTAGATGCCACCAATGTGCAGGTTGAGGGTACTTGGGTTTCGTGCTACAACACTATACAGAAGGCCAACATTGTTATCGACAGGGCGAATTCTTCCGAGGTGACACTCTCGGAAACCGCTAAAGCCCAGATTACGGGACAAGCCTATTTCCTTCGGGCGCTGACTTATTTCAATATGGTCCGTATCTGGGGGAACGTCCCGCTCATCACTTCAGAAGTGCTGAATGTGAACGAAGCCTTCGAACATACCCAGTCTGCCCCGGCAGCTATTTATCCCGTCATTATCGAAGATTTGGAGAAGGCGATTGCTTCGCTTCCGGAATCTTGGCCCGCCACAGACGCGGGAAGAGCCACACAGGGAGCAGCACGCACCCTCCTTGCAAAAGTTTATCTGACCCTTGGCGATTACGGTTCTGCCATGACCCAGTTGAACAGCGTCATTGGGAAATACGAACTCCTGCCAAACTTTGCGGACGTCTTCTCAGTCACCAATAAAAACAACGCTGAAATCATTTTCGCTGTTAAGTTTGACAAGACCGCGCAGGGCGAAGGTTACCCCAGTAGCTCGAATCCTATGCAGAACGGTAGTGATGTCAACAATCTTCCGTCGAAGAACCTGATTGCGCTTTTCAATGCGAATCCTGATGATCGGAAAGATGCTACCATCATCGATGCTGGAGCTATGGGTATTCGGAACTACAAATATCATGATACCGTGGGCAGCAACAGTGGTTTAGGCTTCGACATCGTTGTCCTTCGATATGCCGACGTGCTTCTGATGGCAGCAGAAATCCTGAATGAGCAGAAATACGGTGATACGAAAGCGCTTGAATATCTGAATTCCGTCCGTAAGCGTGCTCATGCCACGGAGTACACTTATGCCGATTTGCCCAACCAAACCGCTTTCCGCGACGCGGTAGCAAAAGAAAGACGGTTGGAGCTGGCCTTTGAGAATCATCGTTGGTTTGATCTCGTAAGAACCGGAAAGGCCCTCGCCACGGTCAATGCGAATGACGGTGGCTCTGTCCTTCAGGTCAATGCCAAAGAGTATCAACTTCTGTTCCCCATTCCGCAGGCTGAAATTGATGCAAGCGGTAACAAACTCGTTCCGAACAACGGTTATTGATTCATATCTTGAAAATACCTCCCGCAAAGTTAAGTTATTTGGTTTTTTCTGGGACTTGGTAGGGAGGCCAAGTCCCAGAATTTTAACCTTTTTTACAAGTTCCCGCATAACATGTCCGGGTGGCAGTCCGCATGCCAGAATTATTAAGGGTATTGAAAAATGGTATAATAAGCCGTCGTGAACGGGCAGACATCCCACTTCCTTCTCAAAAAAACGTATCTTTGTTAGTGGAAACCGAGAAGCCGGGAATCTGCTGTTTCATCCATACTAAAACTAGCGCACATAATACTAACTATAATGAAAACTTGTAGCATAATAGCTTGGGGAGCAATCATCGGTCTGATGCTTGGCTCCGGCCGGATAGCCTATGCCCAGGATAGCAGTTCACTCAACTTGCTCCGGTCTAAGCAGAAGACTGATTACGTTTGGGTCGCCGCCCACCGGGCCGACTGCCTGTACGCGCCAGAAAACTCATTGGAAGCGGTCCGGCATGCCCTTTATTTCGGCGCCGACATCATTGAAAC
>JAFWPT010000213.1 GCA_017509375.1 Bacteroidales bacterium
CATTCAGACGGCATGGTGCAATGGATCGAAGGGAATCGCGTTCTGATGAACAATTACATCAACACCGATCCAGGCTTCCGCAAAAGGCTGCTGGAGGCCCTTACCCCGCACTTCGTTGTCGATGAATTGGAGTTTAACACCCCGAGACTCAACAAGCTATCATGGGCCTACCTGAACTTCCTTCGCGTAAAAAATACTATATTTGTACCCGGTCTGCACACAAAGGAAGACCCGCTGGCCCTGCAGCAGATCCAGCAGTTCTACCCAAACTGCAAAGTCATCCAGGTGCAAGGATGTGAAGAGCTGGCCCGGGATGGCGGCGCTCTCCACTGTGTGACCTGGAATGTCCTGGCCGATGTTTACGAGTGGACCAAAGAAGAAGCATAACTGACAAAAAGAAAGTGTCTGATATGATAGACGAGCAATATATAAGGGAACACACCTTGAAGGAGTGCTTGAGCGCATTCAAGGGGGCCGGATGTGGAAGTCTTGACGCCAAGCAATACAATCTCGAGACAGAGTTTCGCGCCCTTGCACAAAAAATGCTCTATGGCGGTTATCTGAAAGTGGGAGACGATTATGAAATCTACATCACCAAGGTGGAATTCTATTATCACGAGGAGGATAAGTCAGATACCCAAATCACCGATCCCGTCGTCTACCACCGCAATGGAAGGTTCCCTGGGCGAGATGTGCCGCCATTTCCTATCATGACCCTGCATTCCCACTGGTCTGGCTTCGACATTACTTTCGAAGACCCTCAAGGCCATTACCGCGCTTCTGCCTTAATCCGGGAATATGTTGTCTATGATAACAAACGCAAAGAAGGACCAAGTTTTGTCAAATGGAATTCCAGCGCCGACAGCGGAACCCGGGAGACTGATGCAAAAGGGCAGAGGATTATGGGCGAATACGAGCCATCCAACACTCCCTTTGTCGATAACCGTTCTTCCTTCCTCCAATATTATCTGAATGGCTTCCAGATGGATGGAACGCCCAATCGCATTCGATGGATAGACTTCACGAACCCAGACTACAAAGAGCCGATGAAAGGCATCCGGAAGAATACAGGAGACAAGAAAGAATGGGCATTTCGTCGAACTGATGACCTAAAGGAACTAAGGCGACAATGATTAAGTAATTACGCAGTTTGCGGAATTCTATTTATAAGCCGATTATAATGGGGCCGATGGTTCCCAGCTTCAGCTTCAGCGTCTTGCGGATGCGGATTGCCTTGTGGAAGTAGAAAGCCTGCGGTAATCTTTTACTGATTCCTCGGACCAGAAAGAGAAATCTTGGTCCAGATAGCAATAAAAAGCTTGCTTCCGGGACCACTTGTGCATTTTCCGGTCCCGCTTAACCCCATCCCAATCATAAACTTCCCTGCAGCACACGGAATAGCCGCAGAAAACACGCTGTACGGCTGTCAGACAATCATTTCTGCTCCAGCACGGGGCCGTTGTCGCGGACGACGGCGTCTTTCCAGCGTTGGTTGTAACCGTGATACTTGAGGCCTTTGGGGATGCCTTCGGAGTATGGTGAATGGACGAAGCTGCCGTCGGCGTCCTGGGCTTTTTCGTTGCCGTCGATGAACTTTACGAGCAGGGTCTGCTCCAGCTCCACCCACTTGCCGAACTGCTCCTGGGCGGTGTTCACGGAGAAGCGGGTGAGTTCCTTCACCACCTTTCGCACGGCTGCGCGCCTGCCGGGTTTGCGTCCGTTGCCGTTGTATATCTTGAGCAGGCGGGCATCCAGCTCCGGCACGGCTTCGTTCATCATCCGGTTCTCGAACGCGTCGATGCGTTCACGCACGTAAGGCTCCATGGCGTCGTACATGCGGTAGCAGGAGTTCGTGACGCGGTTGTTGATCCAGAACTGGGCGTCGGGACTGTAGTGAAGCAGGTCTCCGTTGCCTTCGCGCAGACAGTCGGGGACCATCTTGGTGTTGGCGTAAACTGGTGTGAGATAAGAGGTTGCAGCATCGTCGCAACCAAACCACATAAGAGCCCCAATGGTGTCGGGCAGCCAGCCGCGGGCCTGGGCTACGAACCAGAAACCGGTCTGCTGGGTGGCGATGGCGCGCTCGTTAATATAGGTCTTGCCGTCAGACGTAAAGCTCATGGGCCTCCAGCGGTAGGGGCAGGCGTTGCCGCCGGCGCCAATATCCACCCGCAGGTCCATAGGCGTGCCTTCGTAGTGGTCCCGCATCACGTCCGCTACGTCCTTCACGCTGATTTTGCGGGACGGCTTCACGAACAGGGGCATCTCGCCGCTGAGGTCGTAGCCCATGGCGTAGTCCTGCCAGTCCGATGCGGGGCGCGTAACAAGTTCTCCGTCAGCTTCATAGGTGAACTGTCCGTCGCACAGGATGTTGAAGGCAGACCAGGCGCGGGCGTCGCATCCCCTGGCACCGCCGAAGTCCAGCGGGTTATAGGCGTCGCGGAAGCTGAAGTCGGCATCGGGGCCATCATACCATCCCATCTGCCTGGCGTAGGAAATAACGTCCGGAGCAAACAGGCAGTTTTCCGGGTCGTCCTGGGGAAAACGGGTGATGCGGCACTGGTTGGCGTGGGCGCAGATGTATCCGTCCGGAATGCGGCGGGCAACCCATACTATACCCTTGTTGCCTCCGGAGCCCTTGCCCACGAGGTCCATCACCCAGGCCTCTTCCGGGTCGGCTATGCTGAAGGACTCGCCCTCCGACGGGTAGCCGTATTCGTTGGCGAGGGCCACAATTGTCTGTATGGCTTCACGGGCGGTACGGGCCCTTTGCAGGGTTACGTAAATTAGTGAACCATAGTCCATTATGCCGGTGGTGTCGGCCTGCTCCTCACGTCCGCCCCAGGTGGTCTCGCCTATGATGAGCTGGTGCTCGTTCATGTTGCCGAGCGTCTGGAAGCTGTGCTCCACCTGGCTGATCCGGCCCAGCGGCTTGTTGGAGTCCCAGTCGCGAATGTCGAGCCAGGAGCCTTTGGCCCACTTGGCCGCCGGCCGGAAGTAGAGCTCGCCGAACAGGAGATGGGAGTCGGCCGCATAGGACACCATGCACGAACCGTCTGCGCTGGCGCCTTTAGTGATGATTACGTTGGTGCAGGCATCTGCCTTTGGAGAAAGAGCTATCGCGGCTGCACAGAGGGCGATGGCGAGGACCTGTCGTTTCATACTTTTTCTTTTTTGCCGCTGCGACGGCTGCGTTCTGCAGCGAAGCCCATCACATGGCTTTCAATGGATACGTCTATGGTGCTGGATAGTTTGCTGGCGTCCTGGGAAGCTACGGCTTCTACGAAATCGCGGGCGAGGGCCAGGTCTCCTCCGCCGTGGCCGGCACCCTTGTACTCGGGAATATCGCTGACTTTCTTGTTCCAAACCTTGGGCGTACGGGTGCGGAAATCCCACAGCGTGAAGGTCGAGCCGTCTCCTTCGATATACCCGGTGGTGCCCATGATACGGGTGCGGCGGCCGCCGTAGGGCGCAAACGCCTCCATGGAGAAGGCGGCAGTCTGGCCACCTTCGAACACCATTTCAGACACGTAGTGGTCCGGCTGGTCGTTGTCGCAATGATAGACGCAGCGGGCGTAGCTGTCGTAAGGAGGTGTGAGCAGGCGCTGCATGATGAAGTCGGAATCCTTGTTGCCGTCGAGGTCGAACACGTTCAGGTGCCACTTCTTGCGGGTGTAGATGTCGATGGCGGAATACGGGCAGGTGCTCTCATGCGGGCAGCCGTCGGTGCACTTGAGCGGTGCGCCTTCGGGGGCGTTTTCCGGTTTGAACAAGTGCAGGGAGCCGTCGGCTACTATACTCTTGCAGGGGGAGTCGATGATCCAGCGGAGTATATCCAGGTCGTGGCAAGACTTGGCAAGGATAATGGGCGTGGTCTGCTTGGAGCTGCGCCAGTTGCCCCGGACGTATGAGTGGGCCATGTGGGCGTACTGGATGGGCTCCATGTGCTGTATGCTCACCAGTTCGCCGATGGCGCCGCTGTGAACCAGTTCGCGCAGGGCTATGAAATACGGCGCGTAGCGCAGCACGTGGCATACCGCCACTATTCTGTGGTACTTGTGAGCCTGGGCGAGAATAGCCTTGCACTCCTTTTCGGTCTGGGCTACCGGCTTTTCCAGCAGCACGTCGTAACCCATGGAAAGGGCCTTCATGCAGGGAGCGTAATGGAGATCGTCCGGAGTGGAAATCACTACCGCATCGGCGAATTTGGGTACCTTGAACACTTCGCTCCAGTCGCCGAAACGATGCTCCGGGGCAACGTTGTGCTTGTCTGAAAGCTTGCGGCAGCGGTGTTCCAGAATATCCGATACACCCACTATTTTCATACCTTCGGGAAACTTCGCGGCATAACCGGCGTACACGTTTCCACGGCTCCCGGCACCTATGACAATGGCCGTAACAGGCTTGTCAACATTAGGCTTGAGAGACCTTATTGGAAGGGTCAAGTCGTTGAGGGACAGGTTTTTTGCATCGTCAGGACTGAGCAGGCCCTTTCCGGGGACCGCAGCAACTGCGGGAAGGCCGACGGCAGCTCCGGCAGTCAGGGCTCCAATTGACTTGAGAAAATCTCGGCGTATCATGGCATTTATAGTTTTCACAAAAATAATTAAATTTTTTTGTTGTTATCAAAAACTGTTGTATATTTGCAGTCCCGAACGCGGAAATAGCTCAGTTGGTAGAGCGCAACCTTGCCAAGGTTGAGGTCGCGGGTCCGAATCCCGTTTTCCGCTCCAAGTTGAATAGTGGCTGCCTTTTTCAAGCAGCCATTTTTTATTAATACGCTATGATTCAAACAAAAGACCCATCCGGGAACCGTCCATACGTCATCCCAGATGCTTGTGAATGCAGTGAAGAGCTGCAGTATTGTCTCATGAATGCCTCGGGCGGAATTGATCCGGTCACCGAGGACCCATGGTCGGATTTATAATTCAGAAAGCTATGGAAAAGACAATCAGAATAATCCCGGCAATAGCGCTTGGCTTTATCGCTGCCGCGCTTTCTACTTCCTGTATCAGCGAACGTCAGGAAGTTTCCCGTTCAGAACACAATTACGGCACCCACACGGTCCTGTTCAATATTTGTGACGTTAATACCAGGGCCACGCTGGGCCCGGCGGAGGAAGGAGTTTATCCTACGCTTTGGACCAGCAACGACGCCGCGGTCAAGCTTGCCTTGAATTATACCGAGGCGGCGGAAGCGGTTGTGGTGCCCTCGGAAGATTTCCGCACTGCGAGTTTTACCGCGGATATAGTGGATAACGGCGAGGCCCCGTACACCTTCTACGCGGTGAGCCCGGCCTCTGCGGCCAAGGCCCTCAGTCCCAGCAGGGAAGCGTGGAGCATCACCATCCCGTCGGTGCAGACTCCGCTCGCCGCATCCGTGGACGAATCCGCAATGCTCCTGGCGGCGGCCAGCGTTCCCACGGACCAGCTTCCCACCAGCGTGGATCTGCATTTCCACCACCTTACGGCATACGGCCGCATGTCGTTCAAGAACCTCAATCTCCGTGACGCCGTGGTGTCACGGGTAGAAATCACCGCCACCACGCCTTTCGTAGGCAACTGGTACTGGGATTGCAGCGATGAGCACGGATTAACGGACAACGGCGCTTCCTCCACCCTCACGCTCAAGACTTCCGGCGTTACGGACATCTGGTTCGCCTGCGCTCCCGTGGACATGTCGGGCCAGATGGCGGTGTTTACCGTCTATACCGACAAGGGCGCCTTCGTGAAGGAGGTGGAGTTCCCCGAAGGCCGCAAGTTCAACGCCGGCCGGGTGGCTGCTTTCGGGGTTGATATGAAAGGAATAGAACCGGTGGCCGGCGGCTCGGGCGACTATGTGCTCGTGACCAACGAGTCTGAACTCTGCGACGGAGACGAGCTGCTCATTCTCAACGCGGACGAAACCTATGCGCTCAGTACGAACCAGAAGTCGAACAACAGGGGTGCAGTAGCTGCCAGCGTAAGCAACCATGTAGTGGTCACCGTGCCCGAAGAGGCTCAGGTAATCACCCTTAAATCAGGAACTTCCGCCGGAACGTGGACCTTGAATACAGGCATCGGATACCTGGCCAACGTGAACGGTAGCAAGAACAAGCTGGTGACTGTAACCACTTTGTCCAAGAACGCAACCTGGACCATTTCCGTCGCATCTTCCGGAGAAGCCTCGATAGAGGCCGGAGACGGAGAGAGAAATAAGTTGCGCTTCAATCCCAACAACGGCTCTCCGCTTTTCGCATGTTATTCCAGCGGACAGGAAGCAGTGGCCATCTTCCGCAAAGCAGCGGCTTCGGCCTCTCCGGCAGAAGAAGACCCGGTGACGGCCAACAGCCTGTTCGGAATATATCAAGGTGCCGACCAGAGGACTTACGAAGCCGGAAAAGACCAGTACGTCCGCAGTTATTCTTCCAAGGGAATCCAGACCTTTACGATTGTGGATCCTCAGGCAAAAGAGCAGCTGGAAATCAGCGGATACAAGAAGGATTACGTGAAAGGCGATGCCGTAACCGTGACCGTCAACTGGAGAAAGGGCAAAACCCGTATCATTAGCGGAAAAACCTATCAGGTGAAGGTGGTCAAGGAAGAAGGGCCCGTGGTATGGCTCGGCAATGGCAGAGGCGATGGTTTCATCATTAAAAAGTAAGGCGGCATGAAAAGGATAATAGCATCATTAGCAGTAGCATTGATTTGTTTTTCAGCGCTTTCGGTACCGGCAAAGCGCGGACTGGTCAAGTTCACCCAGCCCGACGGCACCGTAATTTTCCTTCAGAAGCACGGTGACGAATTCTGCCATTGGGTGACCGATTCCTCCGGGCAGGTGGTTGAAAAAGGCAGCGACGGATTCTGGCGTCCGGCAGGCGACAGTTCTATGCTGAGCCGCCGTCGTGCGGCCGCCATAGCCAAGCGCAGTGCCCGTAACCGCAGTTACAGGGCTGGTCAGCACGTAGCCTTGGGACAGAAGCGTTTTCTGGTGATACTTGTAGAGTTTCAGGACGTACAATTTGCCAGCGGTACTGTCAGGCAGGACTTCCACGACATGATGAACCAGTCAGGCTACAGTGCCAACGGCGCCACCGGTTCGGCAAAGGATTACTATTACGACAACTCCCACGGCCTATTCGAGCCGGTTTTCGATGTGTACGGTCCTGTAAAACTGGATAACAACGTGGCTTATTATGGCGGCAACGATTCTTCCGGTGACGACTTGCGGCCGGAGCAGGCTGTGAAGCAGGCTTGCCAGAAACTCGATGAACAGATAGACTTTTCCCACTACGACAACGACAATGACGGGGAAGTTGACCTGGTTTTTATGTACTACGCGGGCTTCGGTGAGGCTGATTATGGCGACGAAGACACCATCTGGCCGCACCAATGGGAATTGTCATACGGCGGTGCCAGCATTAATCTGGACGGAAAGAAAGTGGATAAATATGCCTGCACCAACGAGCTCGTAAAGGATGCGGCAGATAACGACTGCATGTGCGGCGTGGGTACTTCCTGCCACGAATTCGGCCATGCCATGGGCCTCCCGGATTTTTATGATGTGGATTACGACACCAACGGATATTGTATGGCTATGTTCGACTATTCCATCATGTGCGGCGGCTCGTACAACAACGGCGGCAAGACTCCCCCGTATTTCACCATAGAGGAGCGCATCTTGCTCGGATGGCTGGACGAAAGCGCGCTGCGGGAATTTACCGGTTCCGGACAGCTTACCCTTACGAGCGTCGATGATAACGTGGCGTACTTTACCCGTACCGACCAGGATGGTGAGTATTTCGTGTACGAATGTCGCGGACAGAACGGCTGGGATGCGCATCTTCCCGCATTCGGACTGGTCGTGACGCATGTTGACAAATCTTCCCGCACAGTGACAATCTCCGGCAAGTCCTACACGGCAAAGTCGCTTTGGGACAACTGGACAAGCTCGAACAGCCTTAATGCGAGCGGTTCTCACCCATGCTGCTATGTGGTGCCCGCGGCCGGCCAGACAGACCTGAAGTTCGGCTATATGTACTTCCCCGAGTATGAGGGTTATTACTTCAATAGTTCCTACAACCCCAAGATTCCGTTCCCGGGCTCTTCCAAGGTAAGCGATTATTCTGCGGTAAGCTGGAACGGCGTCACTTCGGATGTAAGTCTTTCCGGCATATCGTATGCGAACAATCAGGTAAGTTTCTATGTGAAGGTACTTTCCGATGATATAGATTACAATGTGATAGACAACCCCGGCAACGGAGTTTATACGGCAGGAGACAACTTCGAGCTCAAGCTTATAGGTTCTGAAACCAGCCCGGCTTCTTCCGTGGCGTGGTACTTCGACGATGAGCCGGTTTCCGGGCCGTCAGTACGCCTGCGTGCAGGCAACCATACTGTAGAAGCCGTGGTTACCCTCGGCTCGGGGGAGACCCGGACAGTCACGCTTGAAATAACAGTTCAGTAAGCCTGGATATTGAAATATCATCTTTTTCATTAACTTTGCTGATTGTATGAAAAAGATTCTGCCGCTTTTGGCGCTTGGCGCCATGTTGACTTTAGCCTTTTCCTTCGGGACGGCTGCCCAGGAGAATAAAACTCCCGAGCAGCGCGAGAAGGAATTTTATGAGGCTCTTGAGAAGCAAGTCGAGCATATGGAGGAGCAGCTGAAACTGGAAGACTGGCAGGTCTTTTATGTGGACAGCATCCTCACGCATGACTACAAAGCCATGCAAGACGAGTTTGCAATAATGTCAGCAGCAAAAGTGACCAACTCGGATCTCTTCTACGACGTGCAGGACAAGTGGATGGAACAGATTTACCAATCCTTGCGTAAAGTGCTGAACGACGAGCAGTGGAAGGTATATGAGAAGAGCGGCGCTGCAAGGGACAAAAAGCTCCGGGACAAGCGGGCGGCAAAGAAAAATTCGAAGCCAGCTAAATAATGAAAAGGGACGCGAAAAGATAGTGCGGCTCCAATAACGCTTCAATGCAATGAAATACAAGTATCGTTCTCCTCAAACGTCCTGGGATGAAATGGAGTCCCAAGCCATTATCTGCGACAGCTACAACTCCGGAATCGAAGATTTTGAGTACGAAGACCTTAGCTGGACTGTAAAGCCATAAGGAGAGCGCCGTATGAAGCGGTTAATCAAGGCCATAGTCCTCATGGCGCTGGCAGCCTCCTGCGCCAAGGAAACCGGCAGCGAGTCCACCTTCGACGCCTCCACCCGCAGATACAGTCTCTCATTTGCCGAATCTACCAAAACGGAGATCTCCGATGTCCCTGCCAACGCCGGGCTTCCCGATGTTCTTACCAGGACGGAACTCTCCGGCTCCGGCAGCACCCGCCAGGTGAATTGGACCAGCGGCGACGCCATAAAACTCTACACCGAGCCCAACCAGTCCAGCCCGGCAAGCGCAAACGTGGTCCTCAATGGCAACAGCGCATATATCGACATCGAGCCGGGCCGGGCCGACGTAATCATCAACGCCGTATATGGCGCCTCACAGCTCAACAGCGCTTCCAGCACGGAGAACACGATGTACGTAAACTCTCCGGTAAAGAACAGCCAGAGCTACACGTCCTTCTCCCAGGCCCACATCTGCGCCGCCTTCTCCGACGACATAGAGAATCCGAACCTTACGTTCCATAACGCCGCGGCCATCCTTAAGTTAACCTCCGCTGCCGCCATCCACAAAGTAGTATTCCACGGCAACAACAACGAGGTCATCACCGCCGGCGGCAACGGAAGCCTCAAGATAACGAACTCCTCCGGCGCCCTGACCGTTGAACCCACCTCCGCCAGCGGCACCTCAGTCACCGTGCAGACCGGCGGCGCAGCGTCCGACTTCTACATTGCAATCCTTCCTGTCAACTTCAGCGGAGGCATCACGGTCGATTGCTACGACTCCAACCTGGAGCTGATTGCCACAAAGAAGACCACGAACGCCGTCAACACAGCCTCCGCCTCCGGCGCCCCGAAGGTACTGAACCTCGGCAATATTCAAGATTGGCTCGACAACCCTCTCCCGGTGGCTGTTGACCTCGGACTCTCCGTCAAGTGGGCCCGGACGAACATCGGCGCTACCGTTCCTGAAGAGTACGGCGACTACTTTGCCTGGGGCGAGACCGCACCCAAGTCCGAGTACAAGTGGACGAACTATGCCTACGAGCAGGGTACAGGCAGGACCGGCCCCTTCTCCAAGTACGTGATTGACGCCGACCGCGGCACGGTGGACCACAAGACTGTCCTCGATCCGGCCGACGACGCAGCCCACGCAATCCTTGGCGGCGACTGGCGTATGCCCACAAAGGAAGAAGTTGAGGAACTGATGACCGGTTGCCGATGGACCTGGACAACCAGGAACGGCGTCTCCGGTTACCGTGTGACGAGCAACAAGTCCGGCTATTCAGGAGTTTCCATCTTCCTGCCTGCAAACGGCATATTCGGAAGCTCCGTCAGCAAAGTCGGTACGGAGGGCAATTACTGGTCCGCATCCCTGTCCGCCGACGAGTCCAATTTCGCCATCTCACCGTACTTCAGCAATTCCAGCAGAGAAAGCGGCAACTGCTACCGTTACTTCGGCCTCGGCATCCGCCCGGTGGAAGGCGCAGTGATTCCCGTTGCAAGCATCGATATGCCTGCCACATTAGACTTGATCGTCGGCAGGACCGCAACGCTCTCCGCCACCATATCCCCCGGCAACGCCACCTACAAGGGCCTTACCTGGTCATCTTCCGACGAATCCATAGCGACAGTTGACGCCACCGGCAAGGTAACAGCCGTATCGATAGGAAACGCAACCATCACAGCATACTCCGCAGACGCTTCCAAGACGGCGAGCTGCGAGGTCACAGTCAAGGAGACGGCAACAATCCCTAATGGTTACGAATACGTCGACCTCGGCCTTCCTTCGGGCCTGAAGTGGGCAACGATGAACGTGGGTGCCAGCAAGCCTGAGGAGTACGGCGAGTATTTTGCCTGGGGCGAGACGGAGCCGAAGTCCAATTATAGTTGGTCTACGTACAAGTTTGAGTTGGGGACGAATGAAAACGGTCCTTTCTCGAAGTATGTAACCAAATCCAGTTACGGAACGGTAGATAACAAGACCGTGCTCGACCCGGAGGACGACGCAGCTCACGTGAATTGGGGCGGTAGTTGGCGAATGCCGACAGATGAAGAGTGGACAGAGTTAAAGACCAAATGCACCTGGACCTGGACAACCCAGAACGGAGTAAACGGAAGACTCGTCACGGGTCCCAACGGCAAGTCCATCTTCCTTCCAGCCGCAGGCTACCGGTACGTCACGTACCTTGACTATGCCGGGTCCTACGGCTACTACTGGTCTTCGTCCCTCAATACGGACAACCCGCGCTACGCGTACTTCGTCTCCTTCGGTTCCGACGGTGTCGACTGGAGCTTCAGCCTCCGCTACCTCGGGCGGTCGGTCCGTCCCGTATTAAAGGCTCTTAAGGCTAATCTCAAGTTCAACGACGTCATCCTCGGTGACTTCCGTAACTGCAATGACTTCGCTCTGGTACACGAGATTATCAAGGGTGTTTACGATGCTGCCGACAATCTGATCTTCGTATGGCAGGCCGCTTCCGCTACAGTTCCTGCTGCCGGCTGGTACGCAACCAAGGCTGCTGAGGCTTACGGCTTCACTGAGGGTGCAATCGATCCTGCATGGAAGATCACCTTCGAGCTCGGTGCTATCAAGTATGACTTCGATGCTGAGAATTCCTTCCTCGGTCGTCTGAAGACCTTCGATTCAACTGCCCAGCTCCAGGCCCTCAACGAGCCCACTCCTACTCAGCAGATTGATGAAGCTGGTATCGACTGGATGAACATGGGTATTGACCTCCTGACAGACAAGTTCGCAAATCTTGAAGTTGCTGTAATGGTTGACGGTGCTCCTCTGGCAGAGGGCGTGGCTAAGGTTACTGTTAAGGCAACTGGAACCAAGGCTCATCCGAACCACAACGAAGATGGTACCCCTTGGGTTGACTAATCCATAATAGTCAAATTAAATACAAAGACTCAATTTTGGAGTATTTGCTTTAAGTCATAGTTTCGCCCAAATGCTTTGGAACCAAGGTGATTCTAAAGTTTTAGAATTATAGCCGGGCAAGGCGCAAGCCAGCCCGGCAGCCGGATGCGCATGCGTCCGGCATCAATTCTTCCTGTCATGTGCGAAGCACGGAAAGATACGGCCGGAGGCCGTCAAATTTTTGAGAAATGACGAAGCTTGAAATTTGTGCTATCGAAGATGAAAAAACTTGCTTTCAAAGATTTTTTGCGGAATTCTAGGAAAGGTGTATATTTGCCCTTGTGAAAAATCGCGGAAAGGTGTATGAACCGCCTTCCAAAAACTTTAGGATTCGTGAATTATGAGAAGAAAGATATACGACAGGCTTCTCCAGTGGAAGCAAAAGAAAAACGGCTAGCTGTTCAAGAAGCAGCTCACGCTACGCAAGTCGTTGATTATCTTCGATGAAGTCCAGAAATGTCCCAAAGCCCGCGAGGCCATAAAAGCGCTGGTGGAAGACGGCCGCTTCGACTATCTTGAGACAGGCTCACTCATATCCATAAAGAAAAATGTGGAAAACATCGTCATTCCATCTGAAGAGGATGGAATTGACATGTATCCTATGGACTTTGAAGAATTCCTCTGGGCTATGGGGAACGAGGTCCTGATGCCCTATATCCGGCAGCAGTTCGAAAAGTGTAAGCCAATGGGCGACTTCCACCGGGAAGCGCTGCACTATTTCCGCCAGTATCTCATCGTCGGTGGTATGCCGCAGGCCGTTGCCGAATATGCCGCCTCCCGTAATTTTACAAAAGTCGATGCCATCAAGCGCCAGATCCTCCGCCTCTACAAGAACGACATCAAGAAATACGCAGGCGGCCTTACGGCCCGTGTCAGCGCCATCTATGATGCCATTCCCGGGCAGCTCCAGAAGAAAGAAAAACAGTTCACCCTTTCTGCTCTCAAGGATGAAGCCCGTATGCGTGAATACGACAGTTCCTTTTTCTGGCTGGATGATGCCAAGCTGGTAAACATCTGCTACAACACCACTGCTCCCAACATTGGCCTCCAACTCAATGAAGACCGTACCACCCTTAAATGCTATTTCTGCGACACCGGTCTGCTAGTTTCCTTGGCATTCAGCGCACGTGGCATTGTCACCAACGAAATTTATCAGAAACTCATGTTTGACAAGCTGGAAATAGATGAAGGAATGCTGGTGGAAAACATTGTTGCCCAGATGTTAAGGACCGCCGGCAGCAAACTCTTCTTCTACAACAACTATGACAAGGATGAAGCGGCGAACCGGATGCAGATAGATTTCCTTATCCAAAAGGAAATAGTCACTTCCCGGCATAACATTTCACCCATAGAGGTGAAGAGCAGCACCAACTACACACTCACCTCTATCAAAAAGTGTATCAAAAAGTTTGGCCAGTATCTTTCCACGCCCTATGTGCTGCATACAAATGACGTAGAGCAGAAAGACGGACTTGTCTATCTCCCGCTGTATATGGCTCCGCTGCTCTAATCCTTTGCCTATTGCCAATCCGGGTGTGGTTTACCTGTACCCGGAGGGCACCTTTTACAAGGCTTACCAGCAGAGCGCGGGGTGTGATGTTGTGGTGTTGACGCAGGTCCCCCCATCGGCTGGCTGGGAGCAAAGCCTCCTCCGGGTGCAAATCATCCTCTAGTGCACCCGGCAACTGGCAGAGATGCCAGGCTCATACCGGACATCTCAAGAACTGTTTCCGTAAACCTCTGACAGAAGATCAAAGTTCTAGCTTATATATTCCCGGTATCTCCTGCTTTTTGCGAATGAATGTTGCCATATAGATGGGAAGGTAGTTTTTCTTCCCCTGCACGGAGACATTATCATTGCGCAAGACAATGGCTTTGCCCAGGTTGTATTCTTCGTTGTCCAAAATATTGGCAAGGGCGTGGTGGTATTCATAGTCTTTGCCCGATTTAACCTCAATGGGGAGTACGGTACCATCTCCGGCCTCTATGACGAAGTCCACTTCTCCCTGTTTCTTGCTGTTGAAGTAGTAGAGCTGATCGAACCCTTGGGCGAGGAGCTCCTGGGCTACCGCGTTTTCATAGATTGAGCCGAAATTGATGTTCACTTCGCCGCTGAGAATGCGGAGTTGGATACCGTTTGCGTACTGGTAAGCGAGCAAGCCTACGTCGTTCTGAAATAGTTTGAACAGATTTGTACCGCTCCCGATTTGCCAATTTTCTGCTGCTTCGGGAGTGACATGCTGTGATTCGCTCCCGATTTGCCAATTATCTGCCGCTTCGGGAGTGATATGCTGTGATTCTCTCCCGATTTGCCAATTTTCCGCCGCTTAGGGAGTGACATGCTGTGATTCTCTCCCGATTTGCCAATTATCCGCCGCTTCGGGAGTGACATGCTGTGATTCGCTCCCGATTTGCCAATTTTCCGCCGCTTCGGGAGTGACGTGCTGTGATTCACTTCAAAGACTAAAAAGTCTTAGGACTTGAGCGCCGTCCATGAAAATGGCCGTTTTGTGGATGAACTGCCCTAAAAATGAATCTCGTTCACGAAATAGGCCTCTTTTGTGGACGAACCAGGTTTTGTCCGTGATTGTACCGGATGTCCAGCCTCCTTCCGGATATCGTCCAAAGCAATCAAAACGTGACTGGATCATAAGATTTTGGGGGATTATTCCTTCCAGACGCGAGTTCGGCGGTTTTTTTATTATCTTTGTAAGTTGTATTAAAAAAGTGATTCCGAAGTTGCTGCTGGTATCGGCAGGGCGGACGGCCCTGGCACAGCAGGTGCTGAAGACACCCGGATAACGCGACACGCGTGCCGCAAAGTTTAACAGATTATGAAAAGAGAAGACATAGACCGCATCGCCTCGTTAATAGGTGAACTTAAGTGCAAGACCCAGAAGGAAGTGGAAGAGGCCCGCGTGCGCTTCCTCGGGAAAAAAGGTGAAGTTACCGCTCTCTTTGATGAGTTCCGTAATATAGACAAGGCGCAGAAAGCGGAGTTCGGCAAGTCTCTGAACGAGCTGAAGCAGAAGGTCATGGCCAAGATTGACGAGCTCAAGTCCCAGGCCCTGGGCGACAGCGCCGCCGACGGTCCCAAGCTTGACCTCTCCATGCCCGGAGACCCTTATGAGCTGGGTTCCCGCCACCCTGTAAGCATTGTGCGCCAGGAGATTGTGGATATTTTCCGCAAATTCGGATACGACGTCGCCGAGGGGCCCGAAATAGAAGATGACTATCACGTTTTCGAGGCCCTCAATTTCCCGGCAAACCATCCGGCCCGCGATATGCAGGATACTTTCTTCGTGTCTGCCGGCCATCCCAACCCCCTCCTGCTCCGCACCCACACATCCAGCGTACAGGTTCGTACAATGGAGAAAATGGATGTCCCCATCCGCGTTATCTGCCCCGGCCGCGTGTTCCGTAACGAGGCCATCAGTGCCCGCGCCCACTGCATTTTCCATCAGGTAGAAGGCTTGTATATCGACGAAGGCGTCACTTTTGCCGATCTCAAGCAGGCCATACTCCTCTTTGCCCGGGAAATGTTCGGTCCGGACACCCAGATACGCATGCGCCCCAGCTATTTCCCCTTCACCGAGCCTTCGGCCGAAGTGGACGTGAGCTGCAACATCTGCCACGGCAAGGGCTGTAACATCTGCAAGGGTACCGGCTGGCTGGAGATTCTGGGATGCGGCATGGTCGATCCCAACGTGCTGGAGGCCAGCGGTATAGACTCCAAGAAGTATAGCGGCTTCGCGTTCGGCATGGGCCTGGAGCGTATAGCGATGCTGAAGTGGAGGGTGAACGACCTTCGCCATTACTTCGAAAACGACATGCGCTTCCTGCGCGAATTCGCAACCGCCCCTGAAATCTAATAGCCGCATGCGCACCACAGAACAGGATTCCCGCTGGTCAGACCTTGACAAGATGACTACAGCGGAGTTGCTGTATGGCATCAACACGGAAGACAAAGGTGTTACCGAAGCCGTGCAGCAGGCCATTCCGCAGATAGAAGCCCTGGTGGACGGAATAGTGCTTCGTATGCACAACGGAGGCCGGGTATTCTATTCAGGCGCCGGTACCAGCGGGCGGCTCGGAGTCGTCGATGCCTCCGAAATTCCCCCTACTTACGGTGTGCGGGACAAGTTCATAGGCATCATTGCCGGGGGAGACGGAGCCATACGCAATGCGGTGGAAGGGGCCGAGGACGATGAGCGTCAAGGCTGGCTTGACGTAAGCGCGTTCAATCCCACTGCAGACGACACTGTGGTAGGCATAGCTGCTTCAGGCACAACGCCTTACGTTGTCGGCGCCGTGCGAGGGGCCAGGCAGCGCGGCCTGCTTACGGGATGCATCACCTGCAACGAAGATTCGCCTGTAGCCGCAGCCGCCGAGCTTCCGGTGGTGGCGGTAGTGGGACCGGAGTTCGTGACCGGCAGCACCCGTATGAAGGCAGGCACGGCTACCAAGCTCATACTCAATATGATATCTACCGCGGTGATGATTCGCCTGGGCCATGTGAAAGGCAGCAAAATGGTGGATATGGAGCTTACCAACAGCAAACTGATAGACCGGGGGGCCCGCATGATTATGGACGCAACCGGCATCAGCGATTATACCAGGGCGCGCGCCCTCCTGCTCGAGTACGGGCACGTCCGCGCCGCCGTAGAAGCCTTCAAACGGAAATGAAAGTAATAGTTGAAAGCGGAGCCACCAAGAGCGACTGGAGGCTCATTTCGCCAGACGGAAAGCAGTGCCGCCGCGTCCTCCTGCCCGGCATCAACGTCTCCACCGCATCTATGGAGCACAATCTGGATACCATATGCAAGGGTATGCAGGAGTTTGGAGGCGAGAGTCTGGACGGCATCTATTTCTATACCGCCGGAATTGTTACCCCGGAGGTGAAAGATTTGATTATAAGCAGTATACGCAAGCAGGCGGATGTGCCAGAGATAGAGATTTGTACCGACCTCGTGGCGGCCGCCCGCGCCGTCTGCGGCAGGCAGAGCGGCATCGTGGCCATACTGGGCACCGGTTCCAACACCTGCTTTTACGACGGCAGCACGGTGTCGCAGAAAGTTCGTTCAGGAGGATACATCATCGGAGACGAAGGAGGTGGCGCGGTGCTCGGAAAGCTCTTCCTCGCCGATTTCATCAAAGGGTTGGTACCGTCCGGAATGGCGGAAGAGTTCGCCTCCAGCTTCGATGCCAGCTACGAAAACATAGTAGCGAAAGTTTACCGCAGCGAGGCTCCCGCCGGTTTCCTGGGCAGCCTGGCTCCGTTTATCTTGTCCCATTATTCCGAGCCTTATGCGAAGTCCCTTGTGGACGGCAACTTCCGCGCCTTCATAGAACGTGCACTTAAACGTTATGATACAGACACTTATCCCGTCGGAGTGGTGGGCGGTTTCGGCTGGGCCTGCAAGGATATTTTCACGGCTTTGTGCGAAGAGGCCGGGGTGCGGGTGGGGACCTTCCTGCCTGAGCCTGTCGAGGGCTTGATCAAGTATCACGCGGATTAGTCTGGAATCATTTTTGCAAAATTGCACTATATTTGCACTTACATAGAAGAACTCAGTTTAGTATGAAAAGGATATTTTTAGCAATTGTCGCTCTTTGCGCCATCTGCGCAAGCGCTTCCGCCCAGGACACCTGGTTCTGCGGCAACATCGGCACCAAGCTGTCTTACTCCAAGACTGACGCCCAAGGCAACCAGGGCAAATTCGACTATATTATTAAAGATAAGGTAGTCGAAGGTGGACGTACTACCATTTCTTTCGTCGTGGTGATTCCCGGCCAGCAGACCACCAATGTCTGCAGCGTCTGGAGTGAAGACGGAATGTACCATGCCGACGCAAGTGCCACTCTGGGACAGTTCAGCGAGGGTATCAATGCCAGCGGCACCGCTCCCGTGCTGCCCGAGGCTCCTGTAGCCGGTCAGGCTTTGGCGGATTGCGCCATCAACATCGACGCTCTTATGCTGAGCAGCGAGTACAAGAAGGTGAAATTCACCCGCGAAGAAGAAATTACGGTGCCTGCAGGCACTTTCAAGTGCTGGTGTCTCGAGTACGACGTAACCAGTAAAGTGATGGGCCTTAAGGCGGAGAACCACGTTCAGGAGTGGCTTGCCAAGGGTGTCGGAGACGTGAAGGTGATTACTACAGACAAGCGCGGCCGCGAAGTTTCCAAGAACGAACTGGTCAGCATCTCTAAGTAGAAGTTTTTTCTACTGTCATTTCACAGCGGCTGCAGTCGAAGCGGAGAGCTAGACGGCGGCCGTTGTTGATTAAGAACAGGTCCCCTGTGGGAGCCGCCCCCTGATGGACAGGGCAAAGGCCAAGTTCGTATTTTATGCAATACTTGGTCCGCATAAGTTCTGTGGCAGCGGCAGGGTTATAGCCGGCGGTAATGTCTTTAGGATCAGGCATTTCCCTGGTCTGGCCCTGGGGCCGGCTCCAGGCCGGGATATCGCTGGCGAGCAGGCGGCGCATGGAATTCAGCACGGACGCGCTCAGCAGAGGTATCGCCCCTCCCTTGGTTTCGACCGAGACGGACCTCACGCTGAAGGAGTACTCTCCGCTGCGCTTGGAAAGCTGCTCCCGTATCATTGCCTCGCTGCGCTCCCGGTTTTCCGCCTTCTCCACGTCGGTGTGGAAGGGACTGACCGCCCTGCGGCCGTCTTCGGTTTCGACGCTCAGTTCAATTACAAAATCGCCGTAGATGCGTACGTCTATTGTGGCCGAAACTTCCCGGCGGGGGCTGGCGGCATCTATTTCCTTCTCGAAAGCTGCATTGATGTTGCGGTAGAGTTTAACTCCGGGGCGCAGTCCTTCCGTACGCTTGCAGAAGATGGAAACGCCTTCGCAGCGGTCGCCGCGGAAGCCGGTGACGGCCGTTTTCCGGCCGCTGTTTCCTTGTACCCCGGCAGAGCGGGCTGAGCGTCCGGCGGCCTTGTCCGCAGTCTCGGTGCGGACAAACGCAAAGCCATCACCGTTAGCCAGTTGCAGGCCCCGGTATGCAGGACGCAGGCTAAGCTGCAAGCCGGTCCCGGAAGGCTTCACTGCCGAAATCTCCCCTACATATTCCCCCATGGACTTGGGCGCATCCATCGATGACCATTTACCTTTCTTGCCGTCCAGCCACCACTGGGTGTAGCCTCGGTTGAAAGTCTTGTCGGAGTCGGGCTTGAACCCTCCTGTCACTTTGCCGAAGGATGCCCGGCGGTAGCGTTCCGGATGTCTGGCCACAATTGCGTCCAGGGCCATGCTGTACTCCCGCACTACATTTTTTACGTAGGAGGCGTTCTTGAGCCGGCCTTCAATCTTGAAGGAACAAACTCCGGCTTCCGCCAGTTCCTCCAGCCGGACCAGGAGCTTAAAGTCCCGCGGCGAGAGCAGGGCCTTGTCACGGACCAACGTGCGTCCGGATGCATCCTGCAGGTCATATAACGAGCGGCAGGCCTGGATACATTCGCCCCTGTCTGCACTACGCCCGTCCAGATACTGGGAAAGCCTGCATTCGCCGCTGTAGCATACGCAGAGGGCGCCATGCACGAAGAACTCCACCTCGCAGCTTACGGCGGAGCAGATTGCCTTCACTTCTTCAAGGGAAATGCCCCGCTCCAGAATTATGCGGCTGCAGCCCAGTTTCTCGAAGTGCCTGGCGCGCTCGGGAGTGCGTATGGAGCACTGGGTGGAAGCATGCATGGGAATAACTATATCGTCGAACTCCAGCAGCTTTTCCTCCCGGAAAATGAAAGCGTCCACTCCGGCCGCCTGGGCTCCGAGCATGAGGGAATGCACGTCATCACACTCGTTATCGTAGATTAAGGTGTTGACTGTAAGATAGATACGAACGCCAAACCGATGGGCGTAACGGCAAAGTTCCTCTATGTCCTCCAGGCTGTTTCCGGCGGCTTTGCGGTTGCCGAAACCGGGGCCGGCAATGTAAACGGCATCGGCACCGCAGTCAATTGCCGCGATGCCGACCGTCTTGTCCTTCGCCGGAGCCAGGAGCTCGAGAGCGAACATTATTTCAGAGCTGCGAGGGCCTTCTGTGCTTCGGCATAACCTGCCCCTGCTGCCTTCTGGTAGTACTCCTTGGCCTTTGCTGTGTTCTTGGAGTTCTGATACAGAGCGCCTATGGTGTAAGCTATCTGACCGGCATTCTTTGCGTTGGGAGCAAGCTCGAGATACTTGTCGAAGTAGCCGATAGCATCAGTTACTTTACCCGCACCCTGGGCGGCCATTCCGGCAATCTGGTAAGCGGATGCATTCTGGTTGAATTCGAAGCTGGTCTCGGCATCCTTGATAGCGTCTGCATACTTCTTGGCCTTGAGTCCGGCCTGCGCACGTGAAAGGTACATGGATCCCATGCGGGTATGGGCATTCTTCTCCTGGCCGTTGGCGGCGGCGAGCTTGTAGGCCTCGATGGCCTCGTCGAACTTGCCTGCGCCCCTCAGGGCCTCGCCTTTCTTGAAAGCGGCGTTGCCGTTCTCGGGCTCGCACTCAAGCACCTTGTCGTATGCGGCAACGGCTCCCTCCAGGTCCTTTGCGCCGAGCAGATCGTTGGCTTTGCTGTAATATACAGAAGGAATCTTCGCCTCAGCCTTGGCGGCGGTTTCCTCGTCGCCATACTTCTTGGCGATCTCGATTGTCTCCTGATACTTGGCAACAGCCTCGTCGAACTTCTTCTCTTTAAGCAGACCGTTGGCAATATTGTTTAAGATTTTGGGGATTATACCTTGGCAGGTTGAAACCAGTTCGACTCCTTCGTCTCCACAAGCTTCGGCCATCTTGAGGGCCTCCTGGAAACCGGCGAGTGCAGTTTCGAAGTCGCCAGAGGAAAGGGATTCGTTAGCGAGCTTTGCGGTTTCTGTTGCGTCCGCCATACTCTGGGCGGAAAGCATGGTTGCAGCGGCAAACAGGGCTGCGAGGGAAACTAAAATCTTTTTCATCTCTTCTTTCGTTTTTAGATTCGGGCAACAAATTTAGCAAAATATATTACATTTTGCGTGCCAAAGCCAAAATCTTAGTGAGACAAGCTCATTTTGCGGAACTTATGAGCGGCACCGACTTTGTAAAGAAATAGCTATATTTGTAAGGTGAAAGCGATGAAAGTAATATATAGGTTTATATTGGCTGCCGCAGCTCTTGGCTTTGGCGCCGGCCTTGGCGCCCAAACCCTCCCGGAGCTTGAGAAAGCCTCCGAAATCACCACCGGAAGTCTCCCAAACGGTATTTCATATTATTTGGTAAAGAACTCCGGCACTCCCGGCTTTGCAGACTTCGCTCTGGTACAGCCCCTGCGTAACGACAGGGTGGGGGCGCGCGAAAACCTGGTAAGCCTGCCTCACTTTTTCGGCCGGAAGCCTTACCGGTTCCTGGCCTCCAACGGCGTTGGATATGGGGAGCGCGGCTATATCCAGCATTTCCGGAATTCTACAGTCTTCCGCTTTGCGGACGTTCCTGTATCCGGGGCTGAAGTGTGTGATTCCATGCTGCTTATGCTTTTCGACCTGGCGCGCGCGTCCGAGTATGAGCAGGCCATAGTAGTGAGCGGCAACATCGACGTGCCGGGGGTGATCGAGCGCATACGCATACTTTCAATGACAATTCCCCGCCGTCTGTCGGTTGAAGATTCCTGGGCTTATGGCTGGAAACAGCAGGACAAGCCCATTATTACCACGGCAACGTCTCCTGTCGGCAGCATTAGCGTGTTCTACCGTTCTCCCCGTACCGAAAGGGAGCTGATGAATACCATACAGCCGGTGATGAGCCGTCTGCTCGCAAGCGAACTGGATATTGTGCTGAATCACAGGCTGCGGGCCGCCTTCATTGAC
>JAFWPT010000214.1 GCA_017509375.1 Bacteroidales bacterium
GAACATTAGAATGACTTTCCTATCTCTATGAAGTCATCTGCCTTGAGGGCGGCGCCTCCGATGAGGCCGCCATCAATGTCCTTCTGGGCAAACAATTCCTTGGCATTGGAAGGCTTGCATGAACCGCCGTACAGTATGGTAGTATCCTCTGCTGTTTCTGCTCCGAACTTGCAGGCAATGGTCTTGCGGATAAAAGCATGGATTTCTTCGGCCTGTCCGGCGCTTGCAGTCTTGCCTGTACCGATTGCCCACACAGGTTCGTATGCTACGATTATGTGCTTCATATCCTCGGCAGTGAAGTTGTAGAGAACATTCTTGATCTGAGACTCGCAAACGTCAAAATGACGGCCGGCCTCGCGTTCTTCCAGATTCTCACCCACGCAAAGTATGACATCCAGGCCGTTGGCAAGAGCCAGGCGGGTTTTCTCCACGAGTTTTTCATCGGTTTCCCCGTAGTACTGACGGCGCTCAGAGTGGCCCAGGATAGTGTACTGGCAGCCGGCGGAAGCCAGCATGGCGGCGGAAACTTCACCGGTATATGCACCTTTCTCTTTGTCTGCGCAGTTCTCTGCGGAAAGGCCAACCTTACTGCCCTTCAGCACCTCGGCAACAGGACATAAGTGGGTGAAAGGAGTGGCTACGATGAGTTTTACTTCAGCCGGGACTTCACCGGATTTGGCAAGAACTGCTTTTGCGAGTTCTACGCCCTCGGGAACTGTGGTGTTCATCTTCCAGTTACCCGCAACAATTTTCTTTCTCATATAGATAAAAACAAGATAAAGTTTCTTATTAGATTGCAAATTTACTAATAATTGTCCAAATTTGTGGTCTGATAAAGAGCTATGTATGAAAAATTTTGTTGAAGAACTTAAGTGGAGAGGAATGATCCACGACATCATGCCCGGCACGGAAGAAGAATTGATGAAAGGACCCGCCGCGGCTTACGTGGGAATTGACCCGACAGGAGACTCGCTCCACATCGGACACCTAGTCAGCATAATGATACTCAAGCATTTCCAGGCATGCGGCCACAAACCGTACGCCTTGGTAGGCGGAGCCACCGGCATGATCGGAGACCCCTCAATGAAGAGTGCGGAGCGCAATCTTCTGGACGAGAAGACCCTTGCCCACAACGTGGAATGCATCAAAGCCCAGCTGGGCAAGTTCCTGGATTTTAATTCCGATGCGCCCAACAAGGCCGAACTCGTGAACAACTACGACTGGATGAAGGATTACACCTTCATCAACTTCGCAAGGGACATAGGCAAGATGATTACAGTCAACTACATGATGAGCAAAGATTCAGTGAAGAAGCGCCTCAGCCGGGAGTCTTCTGAAGGCATGTCTTTCACCGAATTCTCTTACCAGCTGCTCCAGGGCTACGATTTCCTATATCTATACAAGAACATGGGAGTGAAGCTCCAGCTCGGCGGAGCAGACCAGTGGGGCAACATCACCACGGGCACGGAAATGATACGCCGTACCGGTGCGGGAGAAGCCTTTGCCCTCACCTGCCCGCTCATCACCAAAGCCGACGGAGGAAAGTTCGGAAAGACCGAAAAAGGCAATATATGGCTTGACCCCGCCCGCACAAGCCCCTATCAGTTCTACCAGTTCTGGCTGAACGTAAGCGACGATGACGCAGAGCGTTACATAAAAATCTTCACCATGCTCGACAGAGAGACCATCCAGAACGCCATCACCGCCCACAAGGAGTGCCCGGAGCGGCGTGAGCTCCAGAAGGTCCTGGCCCGTGAAGTTACAGTGATGGTGCACGGAGAGGCCGAGTACGAAAATGCCGTAAAAGCTTCCGGCATCCTCTTTGGCAAAGCAACGGCCGACGACCTGCGCAGTCTGGACGAGAAGACCTTCCTGGACGTGTTCGACGGTGTCCCCACCTTCGAAATCGACCGTTCCAAGCTTCCTTTAGGCATCCTGGACGCCCTTGCGGTAGAGACATCCATCTTCCCGTCCAAGGGAGAAGCGCGCAAGATGATTCAGGGCAACGGATTCAGCATCAACAAGGAGAAGTTCACCGACTTCGGCGGTCAATTGAGCGAAGCCGACATCATAGACGGCAAGTACATCCTGGCCCAGAAGGGGAAGAAAGACTATTATATCATCAAAATCAATGGATAAGCCCGCAGGAACCAGACAGCTGAAGGTCGCGCGCGAACTGCAGCGGGACCTGGCGGAAATCATACGCAGCAAGGGAATGGCAGCTTTCGGCGGAGCCATGGTCACAGTGAGTGAAGTGCGCATCAGCCCCGACCTGAGCATTGCCAAGGTATTCGTGAGCATCTTCCCCTCCGACAAACACGAAAGCGTTATGCGCCTTCTGGAGGAGAACAAAAAGGCTATAAGGGGCGAAATGGGCCGCAAGGTTGCCTCCCAGCTGCGCATAGTGCCCGATATAGACTTTTTCCTGGATACTTCCCTCGATTACGCTGAACACATCGACGAGCTGCTTCGCAAATGAACGTAGCGCTGTTCATAGCAAGGCGCTACTTGTTCGCTCGCAAATCGCACAACGTCATCAACGTTATTTCTGCGATAAGCGCCGTCGGCATGGCAATAGGCACTGCTGCCCTGGTGCTTATAATGAGCGTTTACAATGGCTTCGACAGCCTCATCGAGAAGAACATCGGCGACTTGAGCCCAGACTTGCTGATTGTCAGCAAAGACGGTTCCGCGCGATTCCAGGCAGACTCCCTTCTTACCGAACGCCTGCTTGACGACCCCCGGGTAGCGCAAGTTCGTTATATGCTGGAGGACCATGTTTTCCTCCGCTACGATGAACAGCAATGCATTGCCCGCGTACGCGGAGTTGACGACAGTTTTCAGGACTCCGAACGATTCCTGCCGCATATTTATGAAGGAAGCCTGCAACTCCGCAAAGGCGAGATGCCCTGCGCCGTCGTAGGCAGCGGCCTGGCATACAAAATGGGCATACATCCCCGTTTCATAAGTCCCATCTTGCTATATTACCCGGATCGGGAAGGACATA
>JAFWPT010000215.1 GCA_017509375.1 Bacteroidales bacterium
GAGTAGAGCCAGAACTTCGTGCCGTCTCCAAGGCTGAACATGGCTACAGGCTCTTCAGGATTGTGTATACCATCGCCGGGGTCAATCCGCCCTGGATGCGCATGTCCGTGCCGGAGACGGTGCGAAGTTCGATGCTCATCCAGTTCTCACCCGTGGGATCCGCCTTGGTCTTCCCGCGTGACGATCCCGGCCACGGGGGCGTCGCCCTCACTGCCGGCGGCATCACTCCGGATACCGGAAGGAACCCCTCCGCAACAGACTCGCGGCTGTACTTCCGTTTCCACCAGAAGTACTGGTGTTCCGGAACACCCTTTTCCTGCAACAGGCGCTTGATGGGGACGCCCTTCTCCCGACTCTCGGCCTGGATCTCTTCAATTTGTCCTCGTGTAATCATATCACTTTGCGATTTTCCGCAAAGTTACATCCCACTTATGCAAACTGATAGTCGTACTTTGTCGTATGCTTACCATCCTGCGCGGCCGGACTGGTCTTCACCCCCTCAAACGAAGCGGTCAGGGTTGCCCCTGACGCGCTTTCGTTATTGGAGGAAACTTCTGTGATGTTTCCATCCCCGGAGTGGTCTCCGGATGGAGTTCAATTGTTATTGTAGGTGACGGCAATGCTCTTCACATAGAGAGCTTTTTTGGCCGCCTCGGGCTTAGTAACAGTCACAACAATCTCGCCCGATGCAGAACCTTCAAAAGTGTAATTTGCAGCTGACGATGAAAGCGACTTGGGATTACCACCGAAAGCAGAACCTCCTACTTTGACATCAACTGTTGCCTGGGAAGCTGCAGATGCATTAACAACTACTTTAGTTATTGTACCCGAAATACCAGAAGTTGATAATTTGATATACTGAACAGAGGCATTATTAGTTCCATAATGAATACCCCTATCAGATTCAAAATTAGATTCAGTTCCATCAGATGTAACCGTCCATGTAACACCATCATCTGCGGTTCCGCTTCCATTACATTTCGCAGTAAACGTCAGAGTACTTGTCAAGTCACCCAAACTAGGGCCAGCGGCCTGATTAACAGTTACGGGCACATCAGTAGCACCAGTATATTTTAGAGTAAGAGTGGCCGAACGAGCCTGAGCACCGGTTTCCTGTGCAGCGACGTCAAAGGTCACAGTGCCACTAGTCGAGTAAACAATATTGGAGATCCAATTGGCACCTTCATTCTTGGTTACGCCAGTCAACGTAGCGCCATCAGGAGCTTCATCTATCGCATATGTAATTGTCTGAGAACCGGCAGAATTTTCAACTGACATCGGGTTAGCTGAAGTAACATTGATAACCGGCACATAAGTAATAAGTTCTTCTTCTGCAATATGATATGTCACATCAATCCGATCCAACCTCACTTGCGAACCAGATGCAGTAAAGACAACTGATTGCGAACTACCGGACCATATTCCGCTATTTTCAGATTTAGTAAAACCACTTTTATCAGCAAAGCCAGACACCGGATAAGAAGATGATGACCCAGTGAATTCAATCGCCGTTATGTAAGCACCGTCAGGGACAGACAAGGTGAGTGTTTCATTCTTGTAAACACGAATATGGTCACTTGTTTCATCAGCCAAACCGTTTGAAATAACAGCTGTAACATTTCGGCGGACCCCCGTTTGTTGAGTTTGAGTGCCAGTCATTCCGCCCGATTTCTTTCCAGTAAATGTCGCCGTAGCCTCTACCAAATCCACATAGGCGTTCTGAATAATCTGGATCGGATCAGGTGCAGTCACTTTGTCGGAGGTTGTCGTGAAGGAAATCGTATAAGTTGCGCCCTCAGCATTTTCAGGGATGATGACTGTAACCTCAGTATCATTTGTTCCCGAAACGGAGGTACTGGCATTCGCATCTCCGATCTTCAAGGAACCACCATTGTTGATAGTAGCCGTCCACGGGACATTCGCTTCAACAGAAAGCGTAGCATTGCCACCTTCAGATTCAAAAGTCTGAGGAGACGCTGTTGCTGTGAAATACGGAGCCTTAACGAGGGAAACGATTTGACTATTTTGATAAATCTCAGGTATGATATCACTACCACTTTGATACTTCATTAAGCTACCAGCGACAATCACTTCGTCTCCAACGGAGAGATCGTTGATGGACGAGAAGTTCGCGCCATTAAGACCTTTACCACTATACACTTGGATATATGCAGATGAAGGCTGTCCGTCAGCCGTAATGCTATACGTAATAGAATTGTAATCACTATTATAAGAGATAACCTGAGAGATAATACCCGAAACATACCGGGTCTCAGTTCTTCCATCCTTTCCAACAGTTTCAAGGGCATCAATA
>JAFWPT010000216.1 GCA_017509375.1 Bacteroidales bacterium
CCGGATACACTTGGAAAACGGCCTGGAAGCGCTTCCAGGCCGTTTTCCAAGTGTATCCGGCAATTTGTTTAAAACACGTCCAGGGCAAAAATATGCGCCTTTCCGCCACCCCAGCTCGCGGTCACAACAAGCCTGAGTTCGCAGGCCTGGACAGAAGGAAAACTTACTTTGCACAAGCGTCTCCAGTTCAGGGGGCACTCGTACACGGTAGTCCACTCGCCACACTTTTTGCTGCGGACTTCCACACGGTAAGACTTTGGCATCATGCCGGGCATCTGCACTCTCTCAGTAGTCGCCTCCAGCTTACGCATGCGCTTGCTCCGCACTTTGAATTCGGAATCGCATACAAGACGGATTCCGCTTACAGTAACGGGCTTTTTCCAGGAATAGACCAGGCTCTGGTCTCCTGGATCAAGCCACAACCCGTTGTCTTCTCCGTCCCAGCCGCGGTCTATGCCGTTGCGCAGAGGCTCGCAAGCTTCGGGGACCTTTGCGCTAAGTGTTAGAGGGTACGGCTTGCGCCAGCGGTAGGGGAGCATGCAGTCGTCGTCTTCCAGCATGTCCTGCAACTCTCCGATATAATTGGTCCGCACCCCGGCCGGGTTGACCCCTTTAGCTAAAGCAAGCGCAGCTCCGGTGCCGCAAGCCTGTCCCAGCAGGGCGGTCGTAGCCATTACCCTTGTGGCAGAAAGTCCCATGTGGGTGCAGGAAATGTCTCTTCCGGCAAACATCAGGTTAGGGACATTTACGGAGTACAAGCAATCGAAGGGTATTCCGAAGTAGTCCGGAGTGGAATACTCAACGCTGATGCGTCCCTTTTTGTGGAAGGCCTCGGGGTCACGGTCGTCCAGGGTCCAGCCGCCGTAAGCTACAACGTCTTCGAAATGCCCGCCGCTCAGTACGTCGTTTTGGGTAAGGATGTGGGGGCCGATGAAACGGGTAGATTCGCGCTTGCCCGGAAGGGACCCTATCCAGTCCAGTTCGTAGCCCTTGCAGCGTCCGTCAGGATGGTTTTTCATATATTCCCATATACCGTAGGCAATCCGCTTCAATTCCAGCTGGATGTCGGGGGCGTTGAAGATGGTATCGTACAAGCCGCCGAATTCTATCCACCAGAAGTTGTTGTCCTTGGGGTTGTATATGCGTTTGTAGTTGAATTTCACCCCGGGAATGGTGGACTTAGGGGTGTCGTAGTTGAAGTCGTCATCGGTGAAATGATAGGCCCAGTCGGGAGCGATGAAAGGATGGTCTTCATCGGTCTTGCGGAGCTGGAGCAGGATGGAATTGCCCATGGTGTGGGCGTCACCGCCGGTCTGCAGGTACGTCTCCCCGAATTCTTCAGGAAATTCCCGTCCTCGGCGGAATTTGGCACCGCTTAAGCGCAGTATGCCGTCGCCGGTGCAGTCGGCAAAGAGTTTCCCTTTGACCAGGTATCGGGTGTATGCGTTGCTGTTCCAGCATTTCACTGCGGCTATGCGTTCTCCGTCCATCACTACGTCTTCCACTGAAGTGTTGAGCAACAGCTTGATACGCGGTTCATCTACAACGGTGGATAAGATGACGTCATCCCATAGCGTATAGCGTTGGAGCGGGTTGTAGTAGAAATTGCGCAGCTGCATCTCTTCCAGGATGCCGGCTTCAGAATACTGGCTCTTGAGCACCCCCACTATACCCATGCGCATTTCGCTGGAAGCATTTCCGCCCAGCACAGGCCTGTCCTGAATAAGGATGACGCTCGCTCCGTGACGGGCGGCCGATACAGCTGCGCACACTCCGGCAAGGCCTCCTCCGGCGACTATGAAGTCTCCTTCCAGATTCACTTCATTGATAACAAGGGAGTTTTGTTCGGTGCGCATTTCTTGCGCCGGGAGCGCAAGAGTTGTAGAGATAAGCAGCAAACTTGCCGCAAACAAATGTGCAATCTTCATATCTACATATACGATTTTCCACAAATATAAGCTATATTTGCCAAAAATCGTAAGAAATATGTACACTTCCAGTAACGGACTTTATGTAGCTCACGGCCCTGACGGCCCCATAAGTATCACAGGTAAAATGGCCAACCGCCACGGCCTTATAGCCGGCGCAACGGGTACGGGAAAGACGGTTACCCTGCAGGTTCTGGCAGAAACATTCAGCCAGGCCGGGGTGCCCTGTTTCATGGCTGATATGAAGGGTGATTTAAGCGGTATAAGCCAGGCTGGCCGTATGTCAGGTTTCATCGAGAAGCGCTGTGCGGAATTCGGAATCCAGAATCCTGTATTCGCCCCGAATCCTGTCCGTTTCTATGATGTGTTCGGTGAGCAGGGTCACCCTATGCGTACCACTATATCCAATATGGGCCCCCAGCTGCTCAGCCGCCTTATGGGACTCACCGACGTGCAGTCTGGCGTGCTTGATATCGTGTTTAGGGTTGCTGATGATAACGGCCTGCTGCTTATTGACATAAAGGACCTCCGCTCCATGCTCACCTATGTAGCGGACCATGCCGAAGATGTGCGGATAAACTACGGTAATGTCTCCACGATGTCCATCGGGGCCATACAGCGCGCCATCGTAGGGCTGGAGAATGAAGGGGCGACGGATTTCTTCGCCGAACCGGCATTTGACATCATGGACTTGCTTGCTGTGGAGAACGGAAGGGGAGTTATGAGCGTACTTGCCGCCGACCGCTTGATGATGAATCCCAAGCTTTATTCCACCTTCCTGCTGTGGTTGTTGTCCGACTTGTATGCCACCTTGCCCGAAGTCGGCGACATGGAACTGCCCAAGCTGGTGTTCTTCTTCGATGAAGCGCATACTTTGTTCACAGATACTGCTCCCGTGCTGGTCCGGAAGATCGAGCAGGTCGTCAGGCTAATCCGAAGCAAGGGCGTAGGAGTTTATTTCGTGACCCAGAATCCTACCGATATTCCGGAAAGTATACTCGGCCAGTTGGGAAACCGCATCCAGCATGCTCTGCGGGCTTATACTCCCAAGGACCAGAAAGCGGTACGTTGTGCAGCGGACACCTTCCGAGCCAATCCTGCGTTCAAGACGGAAGATGCCATCATGAACCTCGAGACTGGTGAAGCATTGGTGAGTTTCCTCGACGAAAAAGGTGCTCCGCAGATGGTGCAGCGTGCCCGTATCCTCTTCCCTCTCAGCCAGATAGGTGCCATTACAGACGGTCAGAGACTGGATATCCGCAATGCCTCACCGCTTGCCGGGAAGTACGATAAAGTATTCGACCGGGAGTCTGCTTTCGAGGTGCTGCTTGCAGAACGTCAGCGTGCCCAGGCGGAATTGGAGCGGGAACAAAAGGAGCAGGAACGCTTGCAGCAGGAGGCCGCGATGCAGAGGCAGCGTGAAATTGACACCCGGAGCAGAAGCAATACGCCTGCCCGCACATCCGGTACTTCCAAGAAGCGTTCCGGTACAGGGAAGGCGCTTGGGGCTGCCGTGCTCTCCGCTGCAGTGGGCGCTGCGATTACCAGCGTTACCCGCAGTGCGGGAAATGCCGCTGCCAATGCTGTTACTGGCAAGAAGTCCAAGACTACCGGCAAGGATGTCGCGGGAAAAGCAGTTTCCAACGCTACCGCAACTGCGTTGAGGACCTTTACCCGCTCCATTTTGGGAAGTCTCATAAAGTAAGTTCAGGCATGAGAAGACTCACCTGCATTGTCATGGCGCTTTTGCTGCTTTCCGCTTGCGTCAGGCATGGGAAAGGCCCTGGGGATACCGAGGTACAGAAAGACAGTGTACCACCTATGGGCTTTTTTCCTGAACGTTACCTCGTGGATTCCACCAAAGTGCGTGATGGTGAGGCGTTTACTACGTTGATGGGGCGAATGGGGCTGGGGCATTCAGCGGCCATGGTTCTGGTCAGCCGCAGCGACAGCATCTTCGATGTTCGCCGGATGCGAGCCGGCAATAATGTTGAAGCTTATTACCTGCCCGATTCGTCCGGACGCAGATTGGAGTATCTGGTGTATCACAACGACAAAGTAAGGTCGACCGTGTTCAAGTGCGCGGACAGTCTTGGTGCCTGGCTTTTCGAGAAACCGGTGGTGCATGAGAGCAGGCTGGCAGACGTAACCATCAGCAGTTCACTATGGAACGATTGTATAGCCGCAGGCGCGTCACCGCTCCTTATTGTAGAACTGGCCGACATATACGCCTGGACGGTGAATTTTTTCGGACTACAGGACGGCGACAGTTTCCGTGTGGTCTATAACCAGACGCTGTGCGATGACGAGGTGGTGAGCATAGACAGCATACGTTTTGCACTGTACGAAAGCGGCTCCTTTAAAGCAAGCGCCATTCGTTTTGACCAGGGTGACGGCGGAAACAAGTACTGGAACGAGAAGGGAGAAAGTCTGCGCAAGGCCTTTCTGAAGGCTCCTTTGCGTTATAACAGGATCAGCAGCCGCTTTACTTACCATCGTAAGCATCCCATTACCGGAAAGGTCAGACCTCATACTGCGGTGGATTATGCCGCCCCCACAGGGACGCCCGTACATACCATAGGAGACGGGACTGTGACACTGTGCGGCTGGGATGGCAGCGGCGGCGGAAACCGCATCAGAATCCGCCACATGAACGGATATGAAACCTGCTATATGCACTTGTCCAAATTCGCTCCCGGCATCAAGGCAGGTGTCCGGGTAGCACAGGGACAAACCATAGGATTTGTCGGCTCTACCGGACATTCTACCGGCCCACACCTGGATTTCCGGGTATGGAAGGACGGCACGCCGCTTGATCCTTTGAAGATGATTTCTCCTCCGTCCGAGCCCCTTAAACAGGAATACATGGACTCTCTGGCTAAGATGTATTCGTCTTTCCTGGAGATGCTTGAGAAATGATAATCGAAGCGATAGGTTTTTTCCACTCTCCATTGAAGGGAAAATTCGGCTTGCCGCGTCAGGCCGGTCTGGCTCCTGATTTCTGCGGGGAAGTCCGCTTCGTGGCCCCATACGATGCTGAGGAAGCTGTGAGGGGCCTTGACGGTTTTGATTATTGCTGGCTGTTGTGGGGATTCTCGCTTAACGCGAATGCGGGGAAGTCTCTGACGGTCAGGCCCCCTCGCCTGGGCGGGAATGTGCGCGTGGGAGTGTTTGCAAGCCGTTCGCCATTCAGGCCCAATTCCTTAGGCTTGTCATGCGTCAAACTGGTCAAGGTATCACCGGGCGTGTTGTATGTGAGCGGTGCCGATTTGGCTGATGGTACTCCTGTCTACGACGTAAAACCTTACATTCCCTATGCTGACAGCCGCCCGGAGGCAAGAAGCGGCTTTGTGGATACGGTTGAATGGACCCAGATGGATGTAGTGATTCCCGCCGGCGTTGCTTGTCTGTTTGCTCCAGGAGATCTTGACGCACTCAGGCAGTTGCTCTCTCAAGACCCCCGTCCTCAATATCATGATGATGCGGACAGGGTTTACGGCTTGACATTTGCGGGATTTGATGTAAGATTCCGGGTGCATAGCTGCAAAGTGTTTGTGCTTTCTGCCGAAAAGTATTAATTTTGTATCCTATGTTGAGTACGATCAAGGAGATTTTGAACTCCCGCACAAAGGAGGAGATAGAAGCGACGCTCGATTATTTCGATGCGCTGCCTATCCGTTTTATGCAGAAAAAGGATCTCGTGCGTACTCTCTCGGCATACCTTTCAGATCCTAAGGTTTGGCTTGATAAACTGATGGAACCGGATTTGCGTCTGCTGCAGACCTTGTGTAAAGCCGG
>JAFWPT010000217.1 GCA_017509375.1 Bacteroidales bacterium
CTCGAAAGCGGAAATCAGCAGGCCCAGCACCAGTGCCGTGGTAAATATGGCAAAAATTCCTCCGAGCAAGCGGTTAAGCCATCCGAGCGTGGCCAGTTTGAACAATTTGGTAATCAAATGCCCCACCAGTGCCATCACAAGGGCGCAAAACAGGAAAATGAGAATGAAACAAATAATGTATGTAACCCTCTCCTCCGAATCGAACTGCAGCATTGCCACCTGCGTTAGATCCGGTGCAAAACGGCCTGCTACCAAGGCGCCTACTATAACGGAAGCCAGTGATACAACTTGAGTTATGAGTCCTTTGACTATACCGTGGATGATAGCCGGAATAAAGAGAGCCAAAAGAATAATGTCAAATACAGCCATTGTTAAAACCCATCTAAATGATTATATTTGCGGACTAAAATATAATAGCGCAAAAGTAGCTAAAAAATATGACATTCAAAGAGTATAAGGGATTGGATTTAGTGGCCGCCGGAAACGAGGTTCTGGAGCGCTGGAAGAAGATTGGTGCATTTGAGAAATCGCTCGAGCTCCGGGAAGGGGCCCCTGAATTCATTTTCTTCGAGGGTCCTCCAAGCGCCAACGGCATGCCCGGAATCCACCACGTGATGGCCCGGAGCATCAAAGATGCAGTCTGCCGTTACAAGACGCAAAGCGGTTACAAAGTGCGCCGCCGCGCAGGCTGGGACACCCACGGACTGCCCGTCGAGCTGGGTGTGGAGAAGATGCTCGGCATTACCAAGGAAGACATAGGTACCAAGATAAGCGTAGAAGATTATAATGCAGCCTGCCGCCGCGAGGTGATGAAATATACCGCAGAATGGCGCAACCTTACTGAGCGCATAGGCTACTGGGTGGATATGGACGACCCGTACATCACCTACGACAACCGCTACATCGAGACTCTCTGGTACCTTCTGAAAGACATATACGGCAAGGGCCTGCTCTACAAGGGAAAGAGCATACAGCCCTACTCCCCCGCCGCCGGCACCGGCCTGAGCACCCACGAACTCAACCAGCCAGGCTGCTACAGGGACGTGAAAGACACCACCTGCTGTGCGCAGTTCAAGGTAATAGGTGAAGAAGACCTGTATTTCCTGGCCTGGACCACCACCCCCTGGACCCTGCCCAGCAACACCGCCCTCTGCGTAGGCCCGGAAATCGACTACGTGAAGGTCCGCAGCGCGAACCCCTACACCGGCGCCCCTGCCACCTACATCCTGGCGCAGGCCCTGGTGGGCACCTGGTTCAACGACAAAGTGCCTCACGAAGTGCTGCCCGGCACCATCAAAGGAAAGGAGCTCGTGGGTATGCGTTACGAACAGCTCATCCCCTGGTTCCGTCCCGACGAAGGTGCGTTCAAGGTGATTCCCGGAGATTACGTGACAACGGAAGACGGTACCGGCATCGTGCATATCGCACCTACTTTCGGCGCCGACGACGCCCGTGTTGCCCGGCTTGCCGGAGTACCCGCCCTGCAGGTCAAGGACCGCGACGGCAACCCTCAGGCGCAGGTAGATACGAAGGGCCGTTTCTGCCGCATCGAAGACCTCGATCCGCAGTATGTAACCGAGCGTGTGAGCCCGGATTACGCCCAATGGGCCGGCCGCTACGTGAAAAACGCCTACGACTCATCCCTGCCCGCCGACGCTCCCACGCTGGACATAGATATCTGCGTGGACCTGAAGGCCCGGGGCAAGGCGTTCCGCATTGAAAAGCACGTACACTCATATCCCCACTGCTGGCGTACGGACAAGCCCGTCCTCTACTATCCCCCGGACAGCTGGTTCATCCGCACCACCGCCGTGCGCGAGAAGATGATGGAACTCAACGACTCCATCGCCTGGAAGCCGGAATCCACCGGCACCGGACGCTTCGGCAAGTGGCTGGAGAACATACAGGACTGGAACCTCAGCCGCAGCCGCTACTGGGGCACCCCGCTTCCCGTCTGGCGCAGTGAAGACGGCCGCGAGGAAGTATGCATAGGCAGCGTGCGCGAGCTCTGGGACGAGATAGACAAGTCCGTGGCCGCCGGTTTCATGCAGAGCAACCCGCTGAGGGACGCCGGCTTCGACCCGGACGACATGAGCAAGGAAAACTACGACCGCATCGACCTCCACAGGCCGTACGTGGACAAGATTATCCTCGTCAGCCCCGGCGGACGCAGGATGACCCGAGAGACCGACCTTATCGACGTGTGGTTCGACTCCGGAGCCATGCCATACGCCCAGACCGGCCTGCGCGGCATAAAGAGCAGCGATTTCGGCTGCACGGCTGACTTCATAGCAGAGGGCGTGGACCAGACGCGCGGATGGTTCTACACCCTGCATGCCATCCATACCATGGTCAGCGGCACACCTGCCTTCAAGCGGGTGATTTCCAACGGCCTGGTGCTGGACAAGAAGGGCGAAAAGATGAGCAAGCGCCTCGGCAACGCCGTGGACCCCTTCAAGGCAATGGATACTTACGGGCCGGACGCTCTGCGCTGGTACATGATGACCAACGCCCAGCCCTGGGACAACCTGAAGTTCGACGAAGCCGGAGTGGAGGAAGTGCGCCGCAAGTTCTTCGGCACCCTCTACAACTCTTATTCGGTCTTCGCCCTGTATGCCAACCTGGACGGCTTCGACCCCGCCACGGCGGCCGTTCCTTATGAAGACCGCCCCCTGTTCGACCGCTGGATTATCAGCAGGCTGAACAGCCTGGTGCGCCGCGTAAAGGAAGCTTACGAAGACTACGACATCACCACTGCAGGCCGTCTGGTGCAGGATTTCGTATGCGACGACCTCAGCAACTGGTATATACGCCTCAACAAGAAGCGCCTCTGGGGCTCCGGCCTCGGCACCGACAAGTTGGCCGCCTACCAGACCCTCTACGAGGTACTTAAAGGCGTTGCTTTGCTGGGCGCCCCGATAGCTCCGTTCTTTATGGAACGGATGTGGCTGGACCTGGTCCCCGGCAGCGAGTCCGTACACTTCGAGCCCATGCCGGAGAGCTGCGGAAGACTCATTGACGAGGCACTTGAAGAAAGTATGTCCTTCGCCCAGAAGGCATCCTCAATGGTGCTGGCGCTGCGCAAGAAGGTGGGCATCAACGTGCGCAAGCCGCTTGCCAAAGTGCTGGTGCCGGTGCTGGACGACGAAGTGAAATCGCATATTGAGAAGGTAAGCGACATATTCCTCACCGAGGTGAACGTGAAGCAACTGGAATTCCTGCACGACACCACCGGTATCATCACCAAGCGCATCAAGCCCAATTTCAAGACTTTGGGCAAGATATACGGCAAGCAGATGAAGGAAATCGCCGCTGCGTTCGGCACGCTTGGCCAGGAGGTCATCGCTGACATTGAAAAGTCGGAGGAATACGCCCTCGGGCTTCCCTCCGGCACGGTATTGCTCCATCCCGGCGACTACGAAATCAGCTCCGAGGACATGCCCGGCTGGCTCGTGGCTACCGAGGGTACGCTTACAGTGGCCCTGGATATAGTACAAACTCCGGAGCTTGTGCTGGAAGGCACGGCCCGGGAACTGATCCACCCCATACAGAACCTCAGGAAAGAGAGCGGATTCGAACTTACGGACCGCATAGACACCCGCATCTACGCCGACGGGGATGCCTACAGGGCAATTCGGGAGGCTCTGGACGCTTTCGGCAGCTATGTGGCTGCGCAGACCCTATCTCTGAGCCTGGAACTGCTGCCGCTGGCTGAAGCTCCAGCCGGAGCGGCCGAAGTGGCCTGGGAAGATGAAACAATCAGAATAAACCTTAACCGTAAATAAATATGGCAGAAGAAATTAAGACACGTTATTCCGATGAGGAACTGGCCGAATTCAAGGCTATCATCGACGATATGCTGGTTAAAGCCCGCGCGGAATATGACACTCTCCGCCACGTGATAATGCACAACGGATCGAATGATATCGAAGACACTTCGCCTTCTTTCAAGACTGTAGAAGACGACGGAGCCAACCAGCTCTCCAAGGAAGAGGCAAGCCAGCTCGCGCAGCGCCAGTACAAGTTCATCCAGAATCTCGAAGCCGCACTGGTGCGCATCGAGAACAAGACTTACGGCATCTGCCGCGAGACCGGCAAGCTTATCCCCAAGGAGCGCCTTCGCCTTGTACCTCACGCCACGCTTACCGTGGAGGCTAAGGAGAAACTCGCAAAGGCAGGCAAGAAATGAAAGTATCCAGAGGTGCGAAGCTGATAATCCTTGGAGTGCTTCTGGTGGTGATTGACCAGTTGATCAAGTATCTGGTCAAGACCAACATGTCGCTCGGGGAGCAAATACATGTTATCGGAAACTGGTTCCGCCTGTGCTTCGTAGAGAATGAAGGCATGGCTTTCGGCATGAAGTTCGGAGGTTCGGTGGGAAAATTCCTGCTGTCGCTCTTCCGTATAGTGCTGTGCGGCGCCTTGATATGGTGGATCTCTTCCTTGAACAAGAAGGGAAACGCTCCTGCAGGGGTTCTGGTCGGCCTGACTCTGATTACCGCCGGGGCTTTTGGCAACATTATCGACTGCCTGTTCTACGGTATGATTTGGGACTATGCCCCTTTCATGTTCGGCAAAGTGGTGGATATGTTCTATTTCCCGTTGATCCATAATTCGGCGGGGGATGTGATTTTCTTCAGCCCCGTGTTCAATTTCGCCGATTCGTGCGTGACTGTCGGGGCCTTTTACCTGATTCTGTTCCAGTGGAAGTTCTTCGCGGCTGATGATAAGAAGAAAGACAGTCCTGCTGCTTAGCGCTTTTGCTGCGTTTGTACTGAGTTGCTGCCCTCGCGGCGGCAATTCTGGTTTTTATGAAGCGGACGCTCTGTGTTTTAACGCCTCTGCCCGCGACTGGGTAATGGGCACGGGCCGCCTGTATCCGGAGACCGTCCCCGCCCCTCCCGCCGCGCCTAAGGGCTACGTGCCGGTATACCTCAGCCATTACGGCAGACACGGCTCCCGCTACATGGACGGCAAGAACGGCTACGGACTCGTGTCTGAAGTACTCAGGCGCGCAGCCGCCGACGGCAGGCTCACCCCGTTAGGGAAAGATATCTGGGCAAAATATTCTTCCGCATTGCCTTACCTTAGCGGGCGCACCGGGGAGCTTACTCCGCTCGGGGCATTGCAGCAGCGGCAGATAGCCAGGCGTATGGTGGACAACTACCCTCGGCTTTTCAGGAAAGGGGCACGTGTGGTCGCAAACTCCACCAATCTGGAACGGACGATGCTGTCTATGTGCAACTTCAACCAGGCATTGCTACAGAGTCACCCGTGGCTGGATATCCATGCCGACGCAGGCCGGCTTATGATGGGGCACATCAATCAACATTCTCCTGAAAATCCGAAAGTTACGCCGGAAGACGTACAGTGGAAGAGCGCCGATGCGCCATGGCGGCCCGAGTTCGACCGCTACTGCGGGCGGCTGCTTCACTGGGAGGCGTTCTGCAGTATGCTGTTCGACGACATGGAGTACGTCCGGAGCATCTGCGATCCGGTTCGCTTCGAGCGGGACTATTTCGCGGTAGCAAAGAACCTGCCCAGCTGTCCGGTGGAAGACTGCGGCCTTTTCTGGGCCGTCCCGGAGGAGGAGCAGGAATTGCTGGGGCGGCTTGAGAACTATACTTTCTATGTGGAAAAGAGCTTGTGGCCTGGAGGAAACGGACGCGGCTGCTATCTGTCCGAGGCTGTGCTGGGTGACATAATGGCTCACGTTGCCGAGGACCTACGGGACGGGGTGAACGTGCGGTTGCGCTTCGGACACGACGGTTGCATCATGGCACTGTTCGCCCTTATGGGGCTGTACGGCTGGAGTGACGTACCAGAAGACCCGGAGCGGGCATGGGAGTATTGGGACGTATCCCGCATACCAATGGCCTGCAACTTCCAGCTGGTGTTTTTTGCGCCCAGGCGTTCTGCTGCAAAACCTGTGGAAGAGGAGCTGCTGGTTATGATGATGCTCAATGAGGAGCCGGTGGCGCTGCCGCTGAAGGAGTTGCCGGCTTCGGGGAGGCATGAGTATGTTGCGCCAGGGGCAGCGTCTGTGCGCAGAAATGGATCAGGACCGTATTACCGCTGGAGCGACTTCGTAGAGCATTATACACCGATACTCGACAATGCCCGCATGCACCTGGCGCAATAAAAAATTTGCAGAACCAGAGTTTTTTCATACATTTGCATTCCCAAAACGGAGGTGTGGCCGAGTGGTCGATGGCGGCAGTCTTGAAAACTGTTGAACGGCAACGTTCCGGGGGTTCGAATCCCTCCGCCTCCGCGCAATGAAATGTAAACGAAAATGCTGCCCGCGCAGCATTTTTTTGTTGTACGGCAGCCCCGTCGAAAGCTTGCTTTCGCAAGGGGATGACGGACGACAAAAAGTGCCGCAGGCTCGCCATCGTTTACATTTCTCCCGGACAACAGGGAAAAGGCCGCACGCAGTGCGGGCTAATCCCTCAGCCTCCGCTTCAGAAGCAGCGCGTTGCGCTGCTTCTTTCGCTCTGGCGGAGGAATAAGGCGCTTCGCGCCCTCCTACATGTTACCCCTTCACGCATTCGGACACTCCAGGACCAAAATCGGCATTCGTGGTCCCACATGGTAGCACAATAAGCTCTCTGGGACCAAATTCGCCAATTTCCGGCCCGAGGCGAGCATGAGCAAAGAGGTTGGAGCAAAGGCTTCGGAGCCGCAGGCTCGCCATCGTATACATTTCTCACGGACAAAAGGGAAAAGGCGACACGCAATAAACTGAACTACGCATATTTCGGATTTGCATCCGCTTTCTGCATATATAGTAATTTTTTTCTGAGCTGCAAACAAAAAAACAAACTGGACTCCAAGTCTGGTCATTTTATATGGCCTACCTTGCGACCAGATTTCCAAAACGGAGATCTGGTTTCTGCTTCTGTAGCCACAAAACAAGAAGCCATTGTTTCACCTTTTTAGCCCACTATCCGTAGTAAATTCAAAGCCGCCGCCCTCCCATCAGGAAAGCGGCGGTTTTGTCGTCAGACCGATTGGTTTTAATTCGCCGATATGGTCACATCAGCGGCCGGCATGGTGAGGGTGTAGGATCCGCCTCCGTTGTCTGTCAAGGTGACGTTGTTGCTCGAGCCATCTACGGCGCTGTAGGAAGAGCCGCCGGACAAGGTCACGGTAACGGACTTTCCGGAGACAAAGTACTTGACACCGTCATGCTCTAAGTCTTCAACCGTGGAAAGAGTCACCGTCACGCCGGTGCCAGCGATAATCTTGTAAGCACCTGCCACACCGTCTTGATCTGCTCCGTCAACGGCAAGGCAGCCTGGTACGGATGAGTAGAACGAATTCGTGAACACAAAGCTACCCGTAGTACTCTGTCCGTTATAGGAGGAAGGGAAGTATCCAATATAAGCACCTATATGAGGAGATGCCTTTGAGGCGGATACTTCAGCATTGCTAAAGCAAGAGTCAAAGGACAATTGCGGATTGTTGATTCCACCGAGAAGCTGTCCAATCATACCACCAATGTTGTCCGTACCATTTACAGTCCCTTGATTATAGGAATTGCTTATGACAAGTACAGTCGTAGGGCTACTAGGACTACTCCTGTGCATTCGGACCATGCCGAACAGTCCACCCGCACTATCGCCAGTTGAAATAATCGACCCACTATTGGAACAATTCAAATAGGTGAGCGTTTTTTCCGTAGACTTGGTGTATCCGGCGATTCCTCCAACAATACTAGCACCTTCAATCGTTCCTGTATTGATACAATTGCTGATGGTAAGGGTGCTGGAATACCCGTGAAATCTTCCGGCAATTCCGCCAGCATCACTGCCTGTAGCCGTGATATGACCGTTATTTGTGCAATCTGAAATAGTGCATACCGCGTCCCTGCTTATTCCAACAATGCCTCCAATATATTTTTGTCCTGTCACAGCTCCGTTATTGGTACACCCCGTCACAGGACTAGACCCACCACTCGCCAAAATACCGCCTACTTCGTTTTTTCCTTGAATCGTTCCGTTGTTTGTGCAATTTTCAATCCTGGCATTAGAAAGAGTTACGATACCTGCCGCACTCCCATTGGTTGCCGTGACCGTCCCGGAAAAGGTGCAATTGGTCAGAGGGGCACTTACCCCACTGTCAATGTATGCAACTATGCCGGCTACATTACCTGTTCCCGTGATTGAGCCGGATACGGTACATCCTGATATATTACCATCCGTGTAACCAGCTATGCCACCAACCCTACTTTGGGTCGACGTTATTGTACAATTATCCAACGTCAAATCTTTGACATTGGAATTCCGTCCCAAATATCCGAACAATCCTACATTCTGTTGTGTTGCGTTAATCTTCAAGTTGGAAATGGTTTTATGATTCCCGTCGAAACTTCCTTTGAATGAAAGTGTGGAACTCAGACCGATAGGTTGGAAGTTTTCAACTTCCGTGAGGTCCAGGTTTTGCATCAATTTTACCGTCTGTCCAGCATAGTTCTTACCTATGCTCACCTCGTTGGACAGTAGCACAAGATCGGACACTGAATTGATTTCCGTAAGATAGTTTGATGACATATCCTGCATCCTCAGGGTCGAGGTATAGTATTTACCGCCCTGAAGATTCCCCTTCTTGACGCAACTTAATTGCCGGGAATCTTCCGTGACGCACTTAATGACATAGTTGTTGTTTTCGCTCATTGAATGTATGGCCACCCATATCTCATTGACTGCATCCGTTAATGTAATGTTAATGCTTCCCAAAATGGCGACGTTACTGCCCAGATAGTAGGATAACATGTCATCTCCGACAATCGTTACACTCGTTACGTTAATATCCGCTCCTTCAGCATCCTGAAACTTGATTCTCCAAATGGCTTGGACATTCTTGAAAGCAGCGTTGGTCGTGGAGATTACTCTTGTTTCCGTATTCAATTCCGTAATTTCCACCTCCGCATAGGAATAATTGCAGTGGTCGGAAATATACTGCAACGTTCCATCCTGGCCGCGATAATCGGGTTGGTCATTGGGATAGGTCAAACGAATCTTCGTGCCTACTGCCAGTCCTTCAACGGAAGTCAGCGAACCGGCAAAGGTCGTGTGCAAGCCACTTGTTTCGGCCGATAACGAACCGATAGGTTCCGCAAGATATAGCATTCCATTGTCTTGGTATTTATAAGCAATAATGACATCGTTTTCCACCCATTCCGACTTGATGGTGCCATTGGGGTTCATCGACAACGCTTTGGTGACGGCATCACCCTTCTCGCCGGCCTCGACTTTCAATGTCCAGACTTCCTCTTCAACTACGGTTTCCGGAGTTTCCTCAATATTCAGTTCCATTTGAGAGCAGGAGACGAATACCATTCCCAGCCCCAATAATATGGGCAGTAAGTGATTAAAGTTCTTTCTCATAATCATTTCTCCTAAAACTCTTCGGGACCTTCATACTGCGGTGCATCACCGGAAACAACGAGGATTACTCCTTTGGCCCTTAACTCTATAACTCTCGTTGTTGGGGCCTCGTAAAAATCTTGCTTTATCATTTTATTTTCTTTAAGGATCTACTAACAAGGCCGCAAAGATACTAAAAAGTATGCTATTAACATACTAAATGGTATGTAAATAGAGTGAAAAAAGTGGTTATCTTTGTGAAAACCTACATTTTTGGCAATGAGAGAGAACAACAAAGAAAAGCTCTTCGCCCAAACCTTCTCGCTGCTGCTCACCCACAACATCGGCGACCTCACCTTGGAAGAAGTGGAAAAGGCCACGGGCTTCACCCGCGGCGCTATCTTCTATTATGCCAAGACCAAGCTGGACTTCTTCCGCCAGGTCATCATCAGCCAGGTACTGGAAAAGCAGGACATCCACCGCAAAGTGAACTACACGGAAGGCATGTCCCTCAAGGACTTCATCCAGGCTTATCTGGAGGGTGTCGTCCACACCAGGACATACTATCTGGATGCTGTCAGCGAGGC
This sequence comes from Bacteroidales bacterium, assembly GCA_017509375.1. The sequence goes on from JAFWPT010000217.1 coordinate 9,959, forward strand.
ATTACCCGAGAACCCCACCCACGCCTACCTTCTCCTCATCCTGCAGATCAAGCGCTACTATCCGGACCTGGGAGAACGCTATTACGAGATTATGCAAGAAGAAGTGGCGCTCTGGAAGAAGGTCCTCACCGATGCCGTGGCCTCCGGCGAAATCGGCCCGCAGCAGGATCTGGACACCGTTGCCGCCACCTTCCAGTCTCTCTTCTACGGCTACTCCTTCCACGCCGCCGTCGGCAAAGCCTTTGACCCCGCAGGCCTGGAAGCCCAGATGATGGGGTTCTATCAGTCCCTTTGCAAATAAACATCCCAAAACTGGCTCCCCACGGCCATCAAACAGGCAAGTAAGTCCAATAACCTGCCTGTCCACATTGTCCACCGTGTACACTCCCCCTGCCCGAGCGCTGCCGCCGCGTGAACGAGTGGTGTCGCCAGCTGGGCAAAGACAACGTCCTCCTCATCTCCATCCACTGCAACGCCGCCGGCCGTGGCGACCGCTGGCTCTCCGCCCGCGGCTGGTGCGCCTACACCACCCGTGGCAATA
>JAFWPT010000218.1 GCA_017509375.1 Bacteroidales bacterium
AACTCAACCCGGAAGATATTGAGAGTATTTCCGTGCTGAAGGATGCCTCCGCGTCCATCTATGGTCTGGGCGCAGGCAACGGTGTCATCATGGTGACGACCAAGAAGGGCTCCGCCATGAAGAAGCCGTCCGTTTCCTATTCCAACATCTTTTCTTTCGGCCGCCCGAAGATGCCGCAGGAGGTGAGCATCGCGGATTATGTGAAGATGTCCAACGAAATGGCGGACGTGGCGAAATTCAACCGTCCCTTCTCTGACGAGGATATCAAGGCGGCGGAGAACGGTACCCTGGCGAACTTCAGCTGGTGGAATGCGGCGATGAAACACCACTCCACTACGCAGACGCACAACCTGTCCGTCCGCGGCGGCAATGAAACGCTGACGTATTTCCTCTCCGGCAGTTTCAACGACGACCGCAGTATCTATAATTCCCCGAACAACTTCTGGTATCAGCGCTATACCCTGCGCGGTAACTTTACCTTCAAGTTGACTGACGACCTGTCCGTGGATTACCAGACTTCTTTCCGTGCCACCGCTTCCGCCAATCCGGCCAACGACGACTCCTACAATGAGAAGTCTAATATGATCTTCAACTACATCGTTTTCTCCGACCGCTTCACGCCGGCCACCGTTAAGGACAACCCGAATCACTACACGTATCAGGGCCAGTCTCCGACCGAAAACCCGATCGCGATGATGGATCACAATTTGAACTATACCGACAAGCGCGGTCGCGCATTCACCAATACGCTGAATGTCAATTATAATCCGTCTTTTGTCAAGGGCTTGAAGCTTCTCCTTCAAGGTGCTTATGACTTCAATTATGACGGCACCTATACCAAGAAGACCATCTATCCGCTGTATGACTACGAGACCGATGAAATCCTCGGTTATGGCGGTGACGAGAACTCCTACCGGGAGGTTGTTTCTGAGCGCGAGCGTCTGTATGGGCGCTTCCAGGCCAACTACAACAAGGTTTGGGGTAAGCACAATCTCTCTGCCATGGTGGCAGCTGAATTGACGAAAATGAATACCCGCAACCAAATGAGCAAACGTCTTTTCGGGGACTTCTTTACGCATTCCACCGTGTCCAGCGGCCTGGCCGGTACGGACACCGCGACCGGTACCCGCCGCTCAACCGCGACCGCCGGCTACCTTGCCCGCGTGAATTACGAATATGCCAGCCGCTACTTGGTTGAGGTCATGGGCCGTTATGACGGCACCTATATCTACCAGAAGGGCAAGCGCTGGGGCTTCTTCCCGTCCTACTCCCTTGGCTGGAGATTGTCCGAGGAATCGTTCATTAAGAACAATGCGCCGTGGATCAGCAACCTCAAGATTCGCTGGTCTGATGGTAAAACCGGTTTGACGCAGGGCGCCGCCTATGCCTATCAGATGGGCTATACGGCTGGCAACACCTACGTGTTCACTCCTGGCAGCCAGGTGCAGGGTTATGTCAATGAAGAAGTGGCCAACACCATCCTGACCTGGGCGGACATTCGCTTGATGAATGCCGGTCTGGACTGGAATTTCTGGCACGACAAATTCAGCGGTACTTTTGATATCTTCCAGCGCCTGACCAAGGGCATCGCAGGCAGCAGCTCCGGCTCCACGCCGACCATCCTCGGCGTTGATGAGCCGCAGATCAATATTGATTCCCGTGTGACCGCGGGTATGGAACTCACCCTGTCGCATCGCAACCGTATCGGCGAATTCGAGTATTATGTCACCGGTACTGGCACCATCTCCCGTACGATGAATCTTCACATCGAGAGCCAGGCTACTTCGAAGTATTATGCTTCGATGAACTATTACGGAGCCGGATTCCTCATGAACGGATCTGCCAGCACGCAGAACCGCTGGACCGACTACCACGGCCTGTGGAAATATGGTCTCGAGGGTGGCCGTTTCACTTCCTGGAATGACATTTATAATTCCCCGGTTAAGTATGACGCGAACTCGGGCATGCAGACCACGGTCATTGGCCAGTACAAGCTTTGGGACTGGAACGGTGACGGTTACATCACCGCCCACGACGTACAGTATGCCTGGCCGGAAGCCAACCCTTCCTTCCAGTTCGGCTTGAACTTCGGCTTCAACTACAAGAACTTTGATTTCAACATGGTCTGGCAGGGAGCGACGATGACCTCCAAGATCATTTGGCTGCTCCATACGTTCGGCTTCGGCGGTTACAACAACATCTACACGATGTACCTCGACCGCTACCACGTGGCGAACCAGGGAGACGACCCGTACGATCCGACTACGCAGTGGGTCGAAGGCTATTGGCCGGCCCTGATGGACTCCTCCGATGCCAACAACTGGCGTCCTGGTATGTACGATGCTCCGTCCGACTTCACGCAGCTTGATGCGACCTATTTCCGCCTCAAGAGCTTCGAGATCGGCTATACGCTTCCGAAGAGCGTCACCTCCAAGGTTGGCCTTCGTTCCGCCCGCATCTATGTCGGCGGTACCAACTGGCTGACCCTGACCAACAAGAAGATCGCCGCTTACGATCCTGAATCCGCGGCTGCGATGCAGTCCAACACCATGCCGGTCATGCGTACCGTGACGATGGGTGTCAATATCAACTTCTAATATGCACACTCCGATGAAAAAGATATCATTCATTCTGTCCGCGCTTTTGTGCCTTTCGCTGACCTTCACTTCCTGCGAGGCTCTCTTCGACAACCTCGAAGGCGACCTGACCAAGATGACGGGCGAGGACATGGCTTCTTCGGAAGCAGGTATCCAGATGTTGCTGGCCGAAGTATACTCTTATATCCCGATGAATGCATACGGGTACGAGGACCAGTATACGATGAATGCAGCCGACAGCCACGGTGGTGACTACGGCTTCAATTCCAACCCTTACTATGGTATGTACGGTATCCAGACCTTCTGGAACTGGGGTGCCATCCGTACCATCAACAACTTCATAGAGATCGTTCAGGATGCGGCTGAGCGCAGTGTTGTGACCGCCGCAGCTGCCAAAAGCTATGTGGCGGAAGCCCGCTTCGTGCGTGCATACTGCTACTTCGTCATGGTCCGCAATCTCGGCGGTGTCCCCATTATCACGGAGCCGCTGGACAAATACTATGACGGACATGGCAATGAGCAGCTTTTCGAGTTCGCCAAACGAGCCACGGAGAAAGAGACCTGGGATTTCGTTTTAACCGAATTCCAGGCTGCCGCCGACGACCTGGAGGACGAGCCGGTTGCGCAGTTCCGCGCCGACAAGTACGCAGCCCTTGGCATGAAAGCTCGCGCTGCTCTCTACGCGGCTTCCGTCAGCAAGTATTGGACCGCCCGGGGCGGCATCTCTACCCAGTATCAGGCGGTTGCCAATAAGAAGACCTACATGGAGGAGAGCTATGCCAATGCTTACTACAAGCAGTGTATTGACGCTTGCGACGCCATCATCAGCAGCGGTAAATTCGCTCTTTACGGGGCTTCGCCTGCCAGTGTCGAGGATGCTGTCAAGAACTTGGGAGACATGTTCCGCACCGTGGCCAAGGAGGAGTTCATCTTTGGCCAGAGCCTTGACAACGGTGTCGCTTCTGCCGGCAGCGATTTCGATGTGTACAATAGCCCTGCCCAGACCGTGACCGGCAACTCCAGTTGCGGAAAGTACTCCGTCACCATTGACTTCGTGGATAAGTTTGACAACTACGATGCGGCCTTCGGTGCTGTGGACGGCACCGTCAAGACCCGTGCCGACGGAAAAGAAAACGAATACTTCAACGCGGTCCTGACCCGTTTCCCTGCCGAATACAAAGATATTCCGTACATTGAGTATGATAAGATCAACGAGCCGTTCCTGAACAAGGATGCCCGCTTCCAGGCCTGGATCCTGTACCCGGATGCCCAGTTCCGCGGCCAGACCATTAAAATCCAGGGTGGTATGATCCACCAGGATGGCAGCGCCAAGCTCTGGGTAGAGGACAGCGAGACCGTCGATGGCACGACGTATTATTCCTTCGGCGACCTGACGGGCAATGTTTCCGGATTCTTTAACTACGAGAACAAGATGGCGGGTAACACCGTGACCACGGGTTTCAGCATCCGCAAGTACTTGGATCCCGCCACGTTCCAGCTCTACCACAAGACTTTCTGGTATGACATCCGCTATGCCGAAATCCTGCTCTCCTATGCGGAGGCGGTGGCAGAGAGCGGACAGGGCGACCCGTCCAAGGCCAAGCAGTACTTGAACGCTATCCGTCGCCGTGCGGCTTTCAAAGATGAGATCGACCTGACGGTTGAGAATGTCCTGCACCAGCGTGAACTCGAGTTAGCTTTCGAGGGGGACCAGCTCTACACCCTGCACCGACGCCGCGCCTTCTATGATAAGCTGAATGACGCGCCGGTCAAAGGCAAGAAGCACGCCCTGACCCCGGTCATCGATCTGCGGGGCGGCTCGCCGAAGTACATCTTCGTCCGTTCTATCCACTACGCGGAGGACCCGCTCACGGGAGGCAAGGCATCTGACTATCATACGGATCCGAAAAACTATTACGGCCGCATCAGCGACTTCAGCGTGAATGGGTACGAACCTAATCCTGCTAACGAATAAAACAAACAAGTCATGAAAAAATTACTCTTCATACTTCCGCTTCTGTGGCTCTTCAGCGCTTGCTCGCTGTTCGAGATGGACAACTACGCCGGACCGAATGCTTCGATTACCGGAAGAATCCTCGATGCCAAGACCGGAGAACTGGTCCCGACCGAGTGTAAGTACGGCAACTTCTTCGGCGGTGCTTATTTCGGCACCCCGACCACAGGTTATTTCTCTGTGGTTGAGAAGGATCATTCCGAGGTGTACGATATCCCGCTGGAAGGCTCCGGCACCCAGTACTGGCACATCAAATACGATGGATCTTACGCGAACACCCAGGTTTTCTCCGGGAACTATCGTATTTCCGCCCTTTCCAACAACTTCTACCCCATTACCAAAGACGATGTGCGCATCGAAAAGGGGGAGAATACTCTTGACTGGGAAGTCGTTCCGTACTGCCGCGTGGTCGATCCGAAGATCGAAGTCCAGGGTGGCAAGTTCGTTGCGACCTTCAAGGTGGAATTGGGCGATCCGTCCAAAGCCAACGCGGTTTACGATGCCAAGTTGCTTTGCTATCCTGACGCTTTCGTTGGTGTTTATTG
>JAFWPT010000219.1 GCA_017509375.1 Bacteroidales bacterium
CTTACAGAATCAAGGCCACGGAAAAATGGATGAATGAACGAAAAATGAAGCAAAAACCAGAAAAATGAATACCTTTGCAGACGATCTCTAACTGTTCAACTTTCGTTGGCAAAACTGTTCACTTTTCGGTGGCAATTTACAACACAAACCATAATATTATTAGAAAATGAAGTTTATTACTAATCTTTTTATTACCCTTTTTGTAGTTAATAGTATAACTGGATGCACTGGTATTCTGACTGATGCCTATTGGTATAATATTGATGGCATCAGTCAGAATGCAATAAGCATTAAAACAGTTGGCGAAAAGGATAATGTTATTATCTATTCCATCGGTTCTGTCCTAGAAGGAGCTGGTACATCAAATCCGGATATCGGCTCTTTCTATAGATGCCATTTCTGTCAGGAAAAGTATAATAAAGAATTCAATCTGAAGAACTTAAAACCAATTATTGAGGTACAAGGATGCAAGTATAATGGGGTACAATATTCTAAACCAGGACAGTTTATTGAAAGCATTATACTTATGAATATAGATGAATCTTTTAGTTTAGGTTCTAGTATTGCGATATCCTTGAATCAAGGAAAATATAACGGAGCAAATCCTCTTGTTAAGGATGTACGTATCAACTCTTATAAAACATCATATACTAAGGGAGGTAATAATGATTACGCTGATATAAGTATAGCTATCCTGCTAAACAACAAGAGAGTTATTTACATAATGTTTTCCAACGATTTTACTTATCCTGATAATTTAACCTGATTATTTTGAAGGATTGCAACAAGCATTGGTTTGACGCTAGTTGCGTTCTTTTAATAAGAACCGAAGGAAGTACTATTATAGTCCTCTATTTACTCACCAGCACCACCGCCCAGACTTCGCAGCCTTCGCAACGACCGACGAAACCCAGCCTCTCGGTGGTGGTGGCCTTGACGCTTACCAGGGAAATATCGCAGTGCATGACTGAAGCCAGTGTCTGGCGCATCTGCTCTATGTACGGAGCTATCTTCGGAGCCTGGAGAGCTATGGTAATATCTGCATTACCAAGCTCCCAGCCCTCCGAACGCACCAGGGCCATCACCCTGGTAAGCAATATTTTACTGTCTATTCCGGCAAATTCGTCAGATGTATCGGGAAACAGGTGGCCAATGTCACCGAGAGCCAGCGCACCCAGGAGGGCGTCACACAAAGCGTGAATGGCGACATCCCCGTCGGAATGGGCCACGAAACCCGTGGAAGACGGGATCCTGATGCCGCACAGCCACATGGGAAGCCCTTCCCTCAGCTGATGCACATCGTAGCCTTGACCAATCCTGAACATTATACAATTCCGGAGAAACCGAGGAAGGCCATAGCCATGATACCCACGGTAATGAAAGCGATGGGCAAGCCCTTGAACGCCTCAGGCACATTGCTCTGGGCAAGCTGCTCGCGCATACCGGCAAACAGCACCATAGCCAGACCATAGCCGAGGGAAGTCGCAAGAGCATAGACAGTGGCCTCTCCGAGGTTCAGCATATGAGCCGCATCCCCGAAGGTAAACTCCTTGGTTACCACATTGATAGCGACACCGAGCACAGCGCAGTTCGTGGTAATGAGGGGCAGGAAGATTCCAAGAGCCTGGTACAGCGAAGGGCTGATTTTCTTCAGCACGATCTCTACCATCTGCACCAAGGCTGCAATTACCAGGATGAATGCTATGGTCTGCAGGAAAGTGAGCCCCAGAGGCGCCAGGAAATACCGGTTCACCAGATAAGTCACCACAGTTGCGAGGGTAATCACGAAGCAGACCGCTCCGGACATGCCGGTAGCCGTGGAAAGCTTGTTGGAAACTCCCATGAAAGGGCAGACCCCAAGGAACTGGGCCAATACTATATTATTGACGAAAACCGCCGATACGATGATGAGCAAAATTTCCATAACTATCTCTTGGCCAATTTGTTAAACAAAACCATCAAGTATCCGAGCACAAGGAAGGCACCCGGAGCCATAACGAAGGCAAGGATACCGTCGCCTGCGATAAACTTCCATCCGAAAATGGAGCCGCTGCCCAATATCTCACGCACAATACCGATGACTGTGAGGGACAGAGTAAAGCCCAGACCTATTCCTATGCCGTCAAGCGCAGAATCCACCACGGAATTCTTGCTGGCGAAGGCCTCTGCGCGCCCTAAGACGATACAGTTCACCACAATCAGCGGGATGAACAAGCCCAGGGTTTCATACACATCCGGAGTATATGCCTGCATAAGCAGCTGAAGCAGGGTCACGAAAGTGGCGATGACCACGATATACACCGGAATATGCACCTTGTCTGGCACCACAGGGGCGATCAGGGATATAACTATATTGCTGAGAATGAGCACAAACATGGTTGCAAGTCCCATCTCCAGGCCATTTATGGCAGAAGTCGTGGTAGCCAGCGTAGGACACATTCCAAGCACCAGCACGAAAGTAGGATTCTCCTTGAGAAATCCCTTCGTAATAATACCCATCTTACTCATTTCCAGTCAATTTTAAATACACCGCTACAGCATTTGCAATAGCCTTGGAATAGGCTCTCGAGGTAATTGTGGAGGCGGTAATAGCATCCACATCGCCGCCGTCCTTGCGCACGCTCAGCTTCTTGACGGCAGGATCCCAACCCTTGAATTGCCCGATAAAAGGCAGGTCGGTAGTACACTTGGCGCCGAGTCCGGGGGTCTCGCTGTGAGAAAGGACCACGGTGTTCACCACAAGTCCGTCCTCACCTATGCCAACCATCAGGGTAAGCGGGCCTCCGAAACCGCCTACCGTAGAAATAACGGCATAACCGGCGCCGGGAGCACGGTAGTAAGTATAATCCACGCCGTCAAGCGAAACGCTCTCCTGGGCGGGCTGGCCGTCGAATCCTGGCAGCACCCTGGCGATGGAAGAATTCACCTTGGACAGCTCTGCCTTACGTATAGGCTCCGCAGTCATTGCGTACACCGCACCGAGCAGGGCGGAACATACGAGGCATACTACAGTAAGGCTCAGGGCCATGTTCTTAAGATTTGATTTAGCTGCCATATCAAGCCCTCCCATATTTTTTCTGGTGGAACGCCCTGTTGATGAGCGGCACGAAGCAGTTCATGATCAGGATAGCGAAGGACATACCCTCGGGATAGGAGCCGAAGTAACGTATCATCATCACTATGATACCTATGCCTACGCCGAATACGACCCCGCCCCAGGTACTGGTAGGCGAAGTCACATAGTCGGTCGCCATAAACAGCGCACCGAGCAGCATACCGCCGGAAAGGATGTTGACATCTATACCGGTGAAGTGGAGAGGGTCGATGCCGTGGAATATACCGGCAATGATGGCCACAGTGGCCAGGATGCTAAGGGGAATCCAAGGCTTAACCACCTTACGTATAAGCAGATACACAAATCCCAAAACGAGCGCGATGCCGGAAATCTCACCACTTGAGCCGCCGATGTCGCGCAGGATGATGCCGGCATCCAGGCCGTTGGCTTCCATCACTTCGTTAAGATTCATTCCGGACATCAGGCCTTCCTTGATGACGGAAAGCGGAGTGGCTCCGGAAATGGCGTCCACGCTGTTGATGAAGCCGTGGGTCACGTCCCAGTTGGTCATATAAACCGGGAAGGAGATAAGCAGGAACACTCGAGCGGTAATAGCAGGATTGAACAGGTTCTGGCCAAGACCTCCGAAGGACATCTTTGCCACGCCTATAGCTACTACGGCGCCGATGAGCACTACCCACCAGGGGGTGGTGGGAGGCAGGTTCATAGCCAGCAGTACGCCGGTCACGAGCGCAGACCAAGCATTGAAAACCGCAGGCTTGTGCATAAGCCAGCGGGCAATCGCATACTCCAGGCCCACGCATCCCAGGCAGCTCAGCGCAAGCACCAGCAGACAGGCCCAGCCATAGAAAAGAATGGAAACGATCAAGGCCGGAGAAAGGGCTATCACCACATCCCTCATTATGGAGTTGGTGGATGAGGGGCTGTGAAGATGCGGCGAAGGGGAAACTATCATTTTGTCCATCGTCTTACTTTTTAGCGTTTCTTGCCCGTATAATACCCATAACCTGGGCTTTTGCCATACGGATATTGTCCAGCAGAGGCACATAGGCGGGGCAGCTGTACTGGCAGCAACCGCATTCTATGCAGTCCTGCACGGCATTCTGCTCCAGAGCTGCAGCGTCGCCGGCCGTCCAGAGGCGCTTCAGGAGGTAAGGCTCCAGCCCCATGGGGCAAGCGTCGGCACAGCGGCCGCAACGGATACAAGGAGTCTCGGGATGACGGCGGGTTTCCTCGCCGAGGCAGAGAATGGAAGAGGAGCCCTTCACGGTAGCCGCATCCAGATTGGCTATAGCTTTGCCCATCATGGGGCCGCCGCTGACCAGCTTCACGGTATCCTCGGGAATTCCGCCGGCGTACTCCGCAATGAATGAGAGCGGCATGCCGATACGGAACAGGTAGTTGCGCTGACGCTCCGCGGGAACCACGTTTCCGGTAAAGGTCAACACGTTGGTAACCAAAGGCTTGTTCTTCTGAACCGCCTCATATACTGCCAGCGAGGTAGCCACGTTCTGCACTACGGCGCCCACGTCTATGGGGAGGCCGCCGGAACGCACCTGCCGCTTCATAACAGCATCTATGAGCTGCTTCTCGCCGCCCTGCGGATAGCGCTTCTTGAGCACTGCCACCTGCATTCCGGGATAAGCGAGCCTGGCTATGGAAGCGCGTACCGCCTCGATGGCCTCCGGCTTGTTCTCTTCGATTCCGATAACGCACTTGCAGCCTCCCAGCACCTTTTGCATTATGGCGGCGCCGACAATGATTTCGTCGGTACGC
>JAFWPT010000220.1 GCA_017509375.1 Bacteroidales bacterium
AGTCTTCAGCAAGAACGGCACGACCTGGACGGGAGACAAGTACTGGCCGCTCACGGGAGAACTCGATTTTCTTGCCTACAGTTGCCCATCACTTAATCCAAATGCTTCTTATACTGGGACCAAGGTCACTGATGAGGTAACCCTGGCAATCAGCGACAACTCTTCAGTCCAAGAAGACATCCTGTTTGCCTACGCCGAGCGTACAAACAAGATTTCCAGCGTATCCATGAATTTCAAGCATGCTCAGGCTATGATCAGTTTCAAGGCGAAAAGCAACTTGAACTACAATGCGGAAACCAATACCGGTATCACCATTACCAACATTACCTTGAACGGAGCAAAATACAGCGGCACCTGCGTAATGAAAAACGACGGCAACTGCGATTGGTCGTTGCTGGGCAGCCAGGCAGACAAGCCCGTTCCCGGTTTCTCCCCCGTCAACCTTACGAGCTCTTACAGCGCCCAGCTCGGTACCGGCATCCTGGTTCCGGAGCAGGACTGCACAAGTATCACAATCACTTATACACTCCACAACGGTAAACAAGGAAACAGCAATCTGGACAACGCCGGACTGGTGCATACAGTGAATTTGTCCTCCCCTGACACATCCTGGGTCCAGGGAAAGAACTATTGTTACCAAATCAACATAACCCAAACGGGAATCTCCGTTAGTCCAAGCGTAACCGACTGGGTAACAGTGAATCCCGATACGGTCAACATTTCATAACCATGAAAACCGGATGCAGAATATTATTGTTATTGTCCTTAGCGGCAATCGCCTGCTCGCAGGAAAATGCATTTGACTGCCCCGGGTTGATCTGCTTTCAACCAGGCGTCAGCGTCAGCCTTGAAACCAAGAGCGGAATGTCCGGAACCTCTTTCCCGACAGACAACGACATAATAGTTTCGGCAAAATACCGTCCCGACAGCGGTCCTGAATCTATATGGTTCGACAGGGTGACGTTTTCAAGTGACGCTGGAGTCTGGTCGGCAGACAAATACTGGCCCAAAAGCGGAAGTATGTCTTTTATGGCATACTCCGCTCCGGGCCTTGATTTTCCCAGCGAGCCTGAAGCCGGCGACGGATTGAATTACTGGGACATGACACTCCCTTCCGATTACTCCAGCCGTCAGACCGACATTCTGTTTTCTGGATGCAGGGTCATGGTTACCCCGGCTTCCACCTCATCGCCTCTGCCCCTTACGTTCAAACACGCTATGGCTCAGCTTATCTTCGTCGCCGAAAGCAACTCCGCATGGGATGCCGTCAGAGGCAGAGGTATCGTAATCGACGAAATCTGCTTGAACAATGTATATATGGACGGAAATATCCGTTTGTACGACTCGGGATACGTAGAATACGACACAGCTTCTTCAAGCGGAGCTATTGAGCGGCTTGCCGTGCCCTGCTCCGGGGATTATCAGGTTCCCGGGATAAGCACCAGGGACGTTCAAGGGATAGGAGGCTACGGTTTGCTGGTACCACCCCAAGCCGGAACAAGCTTCACAGTCACTTACACCATTCGCGACGGTATTCTATCCAAGCAGAAAACCCTGGAGTATAATGTGTCGGAGCAGTGGGAGGCTAACGAAAAGTATGTTTACTCCCTGGCTTTCGACGGAGAAGCCCTTCTGCTGGAGTTGAAGCCCCGATACCTCAAAATCACATCGGCCGAGCCTAACATCCTTACAGTCACGCAGTACATGTACAATGCCCCGGACGCTCCTTATTTGGAGTATTCGCTTGATGGAGAGAACTGGCAACAGGTGCCTTTTGCAACTTATATCTACAGTCATTCCGGCAATTACGGGTGGAAGCCGAAGCTGAACTTCAGATACCAGAGCTTCAGCATCGACTACTTCCTCAGGAACAATTACATCAGTCCTACAGCACCCTATCTGCTGTATTTCGACTCCGTGATATACCTGAGGGGGGAGAATCCGAACGGGCTGGCATACATTGAAACCAACCAATCAGGTTACAAGACTGCTTATCTTACCCAATTGTGGTTCAAGAATTACAACTGCGAAATCCAGATAGAAGGAGACCTGACTTCACTGCTCAGTTACACTCACATGATTACCGAGATACCGGATAATCCGCTATGTTTCGCCCAACTTCTCGGCGGAGACACTGTCACATCTTTCCACAACATAACGAAAGTCCCTGATCTGGATGTTGATGTCATAAACAGTGTCGGCTGCTTGTACCAGGCATATCGGAACTTGAACCTCCAATCGGCACCCGAACTGCCTGCTCAAACGCTTGCCGAATCATGCTATGAAGAAACATTCAGCGGCTGCAGGACACTGACGGTAGCGCCCGAACTGCCTGCCATGAACCTGGCCAATCGCTGCTACTTCAATATGTTCAAAAACTCAAGTGTAGCCACGCCGCCTCTAATACTTCCCGCAAGCATACTAAGGCCTGGATGCTATAACGGAATGTTCGCCGGAAGCCAGGTTACCATCACTCCTGAACTGCCGGCGTCTGAAGCAGCTGAAGGATGCTATTCCAGCATGTTTGAGAACTGTATCTATCTTCTGGAGACCAGGAATATTGCCATGCAGACCTACGGATCCGGAAAATCCAATCAAAGAATGTTTTACGGATGCAACAGCCTATATTCCGTACGAGCGTACACTGTCCCAGAAAAAGGGACAATCATGGGCAACGAAATGGAATGGATGGAAGGCGTCCCGGAACGGGGAACATACATACTCACCTCCCCCGCAGCCCCGAGCGCAAGCTACATAAGCGAAAGACGGAACTCCTCCGGAATCCCGGAAACATGGACCGTAATCCACGAAGCTTCCGGTCAAAGATACTAAATTGAAAAAAAAAACACGGACTGCAGTTGCATTTTCAAAAAAAGTGTTATCTTTGCAGTCCACAAACGGGGTATTAGCTCAGTTGGTAGAGCGTTTGAATGGCATTCAAAAGGTCAGGAGTTCGATTCTCCTATGCTCCACAAGGTTAATCGCTTGATTATCAACACGTTACAAGGTCTCTAAGCAACAAAACTTAGAGACTTTTTCGTTTGTTTAGGGCAAAAGTCATCGCTTTCTGAGGGCGCTTTACGGCCAGTGTTGTACAAATGTTGTACAAAATGTTTAACCGTAAATGCGCTGATTATGAATGCATTGGACAACGTGACCGTCTCCTTCGTGATTCGGGAGAGCTGGTGGAAGCAAAATGGGACCACTTTTGGCCGCCTGAGAATCACTTTCAAACGGGATAGCCGCTTCATCAAGACGAATATCCTCCTGCACCGGGAAGATATCGGCAAAACCGGCAAAATCAAGAACCAGGACATACGTTGCAAGTCGGAAGATCTGGTCAGGGCCACTGAGAAGACACTTGCCAAACTGGATACCTATTCTCTGCAGAACTTGACTATCGACCAGATTGTAGCCTTCCTCCAGAGAAGTGCAAGTTCCGATGAGGATGGTCAATTCATGCTGGACTTCTTCTCTTTCGCCGAGGAAGTTATAGGCTCTAAGACCGGCCAGTCACAAAAGACTTACAGAACCGCTCTCAATGCCTTCAAAGCCTTTGTCGGCAAGGATACGATGGACATATCCGAACTTACATCCTCCCTAATGCGTTCATGGGAGGCCGCTTTGGTATCCAAGCATGGTAAGGGCGCAAGAGCCATAAGCGCCTATACCGCCTGCATCGCTTTCATTCACGGACAGGCCAGGCTGAAATACAATGACGAAGAGTTCGGTAACATACGTATCCGCAATCCCTTCCAGTTCTACAAACCACCGCGTCAGAAACCCTCACGGCATCGCAATGTAGACACAGCCATCATCCAGAAGATGATTGATATGCGCAAATCGCTAACCGGAAGAGAGCGTATGGGCGTTGATGTGTTCCTCATCAGTTTTGCCCTGATGGGCATGAACAGCCCGGACATTTTCGACTGCGCTGCCCCGCAGAATGGCATCTTGCACTACTGCAGGACCAAAACCCGGGACCGTCGTGACGACAATGCAGAGATGTTCGTCAAGATGGATCCGCTGGTAATGGAGCTGTTCGAGGAATACAAAGGGACTGACGGGGTTCATGCTTTCAAGTTCCAAAGCCATTATTCTTCGTATCTGGTCTTCGGAACCAATGTGAATAAGGGCCTTGACAAATTCTGCAAGCGGGTGAAATACCCGGACAAGATCACTTTGTACTGGGCCAGGCACAGTTGGGCGAGCATTGCTTATGAAGTGGGCGTAGAAAAAAGTTTGATTAACGACGGCCTTTGCCATGTAGACAGGGACATGAAGGTAACGGACATCTATATCAATAAGGACTGGTCACTTCTATGGGAAGCAAATTCCAAAGTACTCAAATCCTTCAAGTGGGGCACGGAAGAGAAGACATCGCCTGCTGCAATGGAAAAGAAAAAGAGGATGACCTCTAAGCAAATCATCCTCTCCCGCCCTGCCTTCTCCGCCTCACGGCGTTTACAGAGCACAGCTTAACTCTTGTTTAGGACGCAAGACACCACAACTTGCAGCGCTTACGGTTTTTCTATCTTTCTGAATATCAGTTTGGCGTTCTCGCGTTCGGCTTGACGGAGACAATCCAGTTGATGGCGGCTGTAGACATTACGGCCGCCTATCTTTGCATATTTGGCAAGCCCGAGACTCTTCATCTTCCTGATCCATTTGTCCCCATAGGCTTCTTTGGCCTGCCGCTCGGAGATATCATCTTCGTGCGGAGATGTCTTGCGGATGATTGCGTCCGCAATCAGGTTGGAACAAAGCTCCAGCTCATTCATAATAGTTTTCACACTCTCCATATCTTCACATACTGGGGGTTAATGTCATATTGGCTGAGTAGCCCCGGGAGGCCTGCAGCATTTCATTTAGGTCTTTGTGAGCGCCATAGAGGTCGGACATGTCCAGGACCTCCTTCCCGTTCATCATGTCTCGGATACCTTGGTAGCAGCGCTCACCGGCGGGGTCGTTGTCCAGGAAACAGGTGGCGCAGTCATGCTGCCGGATATAGTCGGCGGCACGCTGGAGGTTGTTGGTGGAGTTCAGGATGACCACGTCGCAGGTAGGAAGCTCGCTGGACTGCATCACCCTCCAGCTGAGGAAATCGAACATCCCTTCAAAGACGGCCACCTTTGCGGTGGACGGCTTGGCGGTGAACTTCCCGTCTTTATTGATAGTGGTAACGTCTGCCTTGTTGGTGCCCTTGAATCCGTTAGGCCCTCGCAGGGCGTAAGCTCCGGAATTGTTGGGAATTCCCAACAGGGTGTAATGGAGATTCCTTGCAGGGTCGAAGATGATAATTTCCTTGAGATAGCGCCGGGCCAGCTCCATGGGAATCTTCCGGGTCTCCAGGTACTGCAGGAGATATTTGCTGCGGATGTCCCTGACGGTCTGGATGACGTTGGGGCTCTTCTTCTCCTCTACCAGCGGCTTTACAGTCGCCCTCACGCTGTCAGGCATCAGCTTCCCGAGGAAACGGTACGCCTCCTGCTGGGAGCAGCGCTTGGCCATCATCACCAGTTCCACGATGGTGCCGCCCCGGGTAATGCCGAAGTCGTACCAGACGTTCTTTGCCGTATTCACGTGCAGTGAGGCCTTTGATTCCTCCCGCATGGGAGAAGTCCACATATCCTTCTCCTTCCCCCTCCGGGAGCCGAGAGCCTCCAGTACCGTCTCTATGGGAATGTTGTACAGCGTATTGTTGAACATGCCTGTAATTTTTTTACTTTTTTGCTTGCAGAATCAAAGATTCTCCTTACATTTGTCAAGTCAAATCTGACAACTTTGTCCTTTGACTGACATTGCAAAGGAAAAGGATACGTGTCGGATTTGCAAATTTGAAAAAGAAAAGTGATGGAAAACGAAGTCAAGAATGCAGCAGTAAAATCTGCCGCAGAAGGCAGCCAGCCGCAGAATACGAGGGCCCGTATGCCCTTTTCTCCCGGAACGAAGAAGGGAGCCCGCCTGCGTCCCGTGTTTGACTACCTGATGGACGAAAACGTCTCCCTCTCCGAGCTTGGCCGCCGCGTGGGCATCTCCCGCCAGAGCATGAGCACCCGCTTCGCTGTGGACGACTGCAAGGTCTCCGACATGGAGAAGATGGCCGAGGCCCTGGGCTACGAGTTCGTCTGGTCCTTTAAGAAGAAGGCTCAGGTGTAGCCCCCTCCTTCGGAGTGTTCAGCTCCGTGTACAGCAGGTTGTAGACTTCCGTGCGGATGCGCTCGTAGTTCTGCCGGACCTGCTCCTGTATCATTTCCTTCGTAGTATCAACGACCTGCGGGACTTCCTCCTTGTGGGTCGTTTCTTTTCCTGCCTTTATCTCCCCGCAGAATATCTTCGGGTTAATCTTCTGCCGGAACTCATCGGCCACATAGCCGCAGAAGGAGCCCTGCGATAGCGCCTCGATACGGCTTGCAGGCAGGACATCCCTTAATTGATAGGAGTACGTGACGTGTTCGGATGTGTCGCTCTCCTGGTAGGAGCGCGTCTCCCGTTCCGTCTTGCCGAAGGATTTGGAGAGGCTCTCGGCCGTGTCCCCCTTGACGGCGCCGGCAAAGACGTTCCCCACCGTGTTGAAGATAACGTCGGACTCCTTCTTGTCGTAGTCCTTCACCAGCTGGCTCTTGTCCTGGGCGCCGAGGACCACGGCCACATGATTGCTTCGGGCCGTGTTAATGAGGTGGTCCAGCCCTTTCAGGTAGATGGTGGGGAGTTCGTCGATGAGGATACCGCAGCGGCGCATCTTCGGGCGGTTGATAATCTTGAAGAGCTGGGACATAAGCATTGCCAGCGTGGTGCCATAGACCTGCTGCCGCGCAGGATTGTTCCCCACGCAGACAATCTTGGGGTGGTCCGGGTCATTAATCTGCAGGTCGAAGTCGTCCCCGGATAGTGCCCAGTACAGCGTCTCCGAAGCGAAGCGGTTCAACGGGACGCGGGCCGATGCAATCTGGCCCTGCAGCTGCTCAAAGGCCTTGTCGGTGATGGCATCCTGGAAGGTGTTCCGCTTGATGTCCAGCTCCTGATATCGCTCCATAAGGAGCAGTACGTGCTTGTAGTTCTGCCCCATCAGCTCAATCAGATGCGGGAAGGTACAGTAGCGACCGCCCTCGTAGATACGCAGGAACCAGATGAGCATATCCACGTAGCAGCGGGCCGACAGGGAGAAGAAGTCTTCCCCCCTGGCATTCTCGCGGTTGGCGTTCTTCATGATGACCTCTGCGATTTCCGTAGCGTCGATGGGGTCCTGCAGGTAGCGCGGGTGGATGGGATTGAAGCGGTGCGAGTACAGCGGGTCATCGAAGTTCACAACATACATCTGCGGCAGATTGTCACCATAGCATTTGTAGTTATCCAGCAACTCGTTCATTACCAGCTGCGTGAGGTCCGGATACTTGTAGTCATACACGAAGAGCGAGTACCCCTTCTGGATCATCTGCCGGATATAGGGCCCGTAGACGGAGACCGTCTTGCCGGAGCCGGGCGTGCCGATGACCATCGTTCCCCGGAAGGGGTTCACTACGTTGATGTAGCCCCGGCGCAGACGTCCCTGGTTCTGATAGGTTGTGGGGATATTGATGCTGAAACGGTTCTGGATGAGCCGCTCGCACTGCGGGAAAGTATCGTTCTCCTTTGCGACGGTGGCAAGCTTCATCGCGTTGATGGCCCGGCCAAGGGCGATGTTCCCCAGCAGGTACAGCCCATATCCTACAGTTGTCATCACCACGTAGAGCAGTCCGTTCCCGGCCGACTTCCCGCCAAAGAAAAGCGCCAGCCCGAGGCCTATTGGCAAGGCAATTTCCTGCCACTGAGCTTCCTTGGAGCTGCCGCTTCGAACGATGACGGAATACGTGCAGAAAAACAGGATGACCGCCCGTACATACCACCAGTTTCGCATCAGGCCCGATTTGTAGATGCTCAGCATCAGCGCATCTGTCATCTTTGCGCTTAGATGCAGGCCCGCCCAGAAGGGATAGGCCTCATAGTAAATCATAAACATGGCCAGGGCGCCTGACAGAATCAGGAACGCCGTGAACATGGGTTTTGTCTTTGAATCCATACGCCTAAATCTTTATCTGTGTCTTCCTCTTCTCATGATTTCCTCATCCTCGCCCCGGCGGCTGCGCTCGGCCGCCATCGCCGCGATAAGGGTGTCAGCTGCATCTTCCGCAGCCGTTTTCTCCTTCGGTTCCTCATATACCTTCCACTCTCTGTCTTCCGCAGGCCATTTGGTCATCCGGGCATCTTCGAACTGACCGGCCGTGATGCCCTTCAGCTCGCTGGCCTTGAAGACGCATCGGGTCTGGTGGTCGATGAAAGTGACACCGAAAATCTTCCCCTCCTTGGTGCGCGAGAACACCACGGCGATGTTCTGCTTTCGCAGGATACGGCGGGTGTGCAATTCTGATTTGCCGTTTTTCAGGGCAATCCGCGCCAGGTTGGCCACCCGCTCCTTCTCCCGGTCTCGCTTCTCCTTCTTCGCCTCTTCTGTATGCTTCTGAATCTCCTCGACCGAAGGGACTTTCAAGTCCTTGGCAGGAATGGGCGCTGTGCATCTGCGGCCGGTCTTGGGGTCGATACCGGCAAAGGTCATCATCCTTTGCCGGCGCACCTGTTGATAATCCACGTCCACCCCAAACTGGCGCATCAGCATCTTGAACTGCTCCTCGCTGGTGAAGTGATACTTCATTGCCTGCTCCACCAGCTCTTCAATCTGCTTCATGGCATCGCCTTTTTCCGGGTCGAATCGCTGATAATTCAGCTTCTCGGACTTCTTTTTCGTCTTGTCTTCTTCCTGCTTTTCACCTTTGCCGATGGTGAAACCGTACTTCGGGGCCAGTTGTTTCATCAGCTTCTGGCACTTTGCCTGTTCTTGATGGTCATTAATCTTCCGGCCTTCCTTATCCACGCGCACGGATACAATATGGTAGTGCTCCCGGTCGATGTCGTTGTGCCGATAGATGATGAAGGGCTGATCTCCATAGCCCAGACCCTTCATCAACTCCTTGGCGAATTCTACCACCTGCTCCTCTGTCATCCCATCCGTTTTGGACGGATTGATGGACATATGGAAGGAAACCTTTTCACACCTGCGGCTGCCCCGTTCATATCGCTCGAAGGTCTCCAGCGGGTTGTCTGAATCATCCAGTCCCTGCGAATAGACCACGGCAGCCTTGCCCTCCTCCACCTTCCCCTCATTATACTGGAGGCTGGTGGAACAGTGCGGTGTGGGTGCGTTGATTTTCACTACCATATCAGAATGTACTCAGGTCGACAGAATAGATTTTGACCAGTCAGCTCTCCTTCGGGAGCGGTGCCAGGTCCAGGCTGTTCACCCAGACGTCCAGGTTCACATAGGTCCTGTCGTCCTTCTCCACCACGTTCACCTTCAGGTTCCCGATGATGGAGACGAAGCGTCCCTTCTTGAGGTACTCGGCAATGCCGGTCTTCTTCATCCGACAGGTGTAGTAGGTGGGTTTTTCTTCCTTGTCCCGGCCGTCCTTGACAGCCACATCGAAGCGGAGCAGCTCGGCTCCATCCTTACCTTGGATTACCTCGCAATCCTTGGCGAGGTTCCCCGAAATCAAAATGATTTGCATAATGCGATTGGGTTAAAATGTTGAACTTAGGTATTCAGAAGGCCGATGCCCGTCTCACGGGCCATCGGCATCATCTTTTTCCTTCTCATCTTCTTCCTCCTCTCCCTCCGAATCCAGCACTGCCGCCCGAATCTCGGAGAAGGTCTTCACCATCCCGTCCATCATGCGCTTCATCTCAGACATATCATGTTCGATGTCCCGCGCATTGACGATGGCTTTTCCCTGCCGGTCCTTCAGATTGGCCAGGTGATTGAGTGCTTTTACGCGCTGGTTATAGTTCACGCCGATGCGTTTAAGATCCAGGCGCAGCAGCTCAACCTGTTTCGATACATTCGCATCATTCCGGCTAAGAAAACGCCTCCTGTCCCTTCTATGAAGGATGAAATAGCGGATAAATTTTGAACGGTTATTGTACCCTGAAAGATGCATCAGGGTGTTCAGTTTCTCGAACTCCTTGTCCGAAAAACGTACATTAACGTAGTGTTTTCTTGTCTCTCTCACAGTCCTACCTCCTCTATAAACACTGTTTCATCCTCTCACGGGCCGTCAGGCCCGAAGAAGGCGATTTCGGAGCCTTCTATGCCCGCCGCCAGGCGCACGAGATGGCCCGCAGGGGCAGCGTTTGTGCCACAAACGCCCATCTCGCAATTTGGACTAACGCCCAAATTTGGCACTCCTCTCCAAGTCGTGCTGCAAACATAGGGATTTTGCAGCAAATCGACAAATAAAATTTGACAAAGTAAGGCAAAACTTATACATTTGTGCCGGAGTTTTCTCTCGTAATCAACAGAACTACAGATTACGAGAATACGAGAACTAGTAAACTGGAGATTACCAGAACTGGTGATTACAAGAACAACAGAACACCAAATTACCAGAATTACAAATCTCCAGAACTTGTGATTACGAGATTACCAGATTACCAGAACTAGTAATCCCCAGATTGCGAGAAAACCAGAATACGAAAACTATAAATCTAGAGATTACGAGTATGAGCCAGTTGGATGATTTCAGGGAGCAGCTGAGAAACGCGAGACTTGTAGAAGAAGAGAAAGAACAACCGAAGGAGGAGGTCCGGACATCCCCTGCCCCGAAGAAGGTGAGAAGAAAAAAGGATGTCAGCGCCGGGCACGCTACCGTCTGGCTGCCCAAGGATGCCCAGCGAAAGGCCAAGCTGCTGATGCTATGGCTGGATGCCGAAGGGCTGGAATGCCCCGGTTCCATCGGCGACTTGATGGCTGATGCCTTGGACGTCCTGATAGATACCAAGTATCCCAAGGCCAAGAAACATGTCGATTTGTAGCCGATTCTTGTCGGAGGATGTCGATTCCGTAACGAAAGATGTCGGGAAATGTCGATTGATACCGGCAGTATAGCCTTCCTGCCCGGCTTGTCCGGGCTGGAGGGCGGTGTGAGGCGCGGCGTCGGAACAGTCTCCGGGAGCTGGACAGAACGGCCGAAGGTCGGGCGGGCCAACTCCCGGAGTCTGTGGAGACGTGAGACTTCGGCGACGGTTTACCGGCGTCGAGGTCTCAAGTGCCGCGAAGCGGAAGTGGTGTTGTCGGCTCGCCGGCAACACGACTGGAGCGACCTCGGTTGATGATGTGGAGCAAAATGACTATATTTGCATATTAGCGATAAGACCCAATATGACAGAACTGGAAGCAATAAAAGCACGACATTCCGTGCGGAAATATTCCGACAGGCCCATTGAAGTGGCGAAGATTGCCACACTCAAAGCCGAAATCGAGCGAGTCAACGCTACCGCCGGTCTGAATATCCAACTGGTCCTTGATGAGCCGAAGGCCTTCTCCACCGGTATGTGGAAATATGGCCAGTTTTCCGGAGTGAAGAACTACTTTGTGATGGCCGGACCCAAAGGGCAGGACGCCGAAGAGAAGATTGGCTACTACGGAGAAAAGCTGGTCCTGCTTGCACAGACACTGGGCCTGAATACCTGCTGGGTGGGGCTTACTTACAAGAAGATTCCCGGTACGTTCACCCTGCGCGACGGTGACGTTGTCCACTGCGTGATTTCCCTAGGTTATGGCACCATCCCCGGCGTTCAGCATCCCCAGAAACCGGTTGAAAACTTCTATGAATCCAACGGCGTTCCTCCCGAGTGGTTCAAGGCCGGGATGGAAGCCGCCCTGCTGGCCCCTACCGCTGTCAATCAGCAGAAGTTCAAATTCATCCTGCACGACGGCAACAAGGTGGAGGCCAAAACACAGTTCTCAATGGCCGGATACACGGACATCGACCTCGGCATTGTCAAATACCACTTTGAGGTGGG
>JAFWPT010000221.1 GCA_017509375.1 Bacteroidales bacterium
AGACGCTTCGCATCATTTTGACGTATTCTGTCTGGAGGCGTGCATAAAGATCGGCGCGGCTTCGGTTATTCTCGCCTTGGTACCATATCATTCCTTTGAAAGAGAAAGGGATTAGCGGAGCCACCTGTCCGTTGAATAACACGCAGGGAGTGCGGTGCGGGTATTTGGCTGTAATGGTACCGGTGTCAAGGTGGGACATGTCGAATTCGCCCGGGAAAACCCCTTCGAGAATGTCACGGGGCATCCAGCTCTCAATAGGAGTGCCGCCCCAGTCGCTGATAAGCAGCCCTACAGGAACGCCCAGCACTTCATATAGTTTGAGCGCAAAAAAATATGCTACTGCACTGGTCTTTGCGACTGCAGATGGGGTGTGCTCCTGCCAGGAACCGCTGCATTTGTCCAGTACCGTGAGCGAATACTTGTTGTCAATTGTACATATTCTGATAGGCACGGAAGGCTTGGCAGACAGGATGACATCGGCGGATCCTTCTACCGGTTGACCTTGGAATCCCCTGACGGGCATCTCCATGTTGGACTGCCCGGAGCAATACCATACCTCACCAGTAAGCACGTTCTTAATCTGTGTCTTGTCGCCGTCGCTGAAAGTAATGGTCCATGGACCGCCGGCTTCTGGTGTGGCGATGCGTGTGATCCATTTGCCGTCAGCGTTGGGTACGGCCTTGTATGTATGCCTGCTCCATGACGGGCGGATGGTTACCGTACGGGCGTGGTCGGTCCACCCCCATATGGCTACATTCTGTTTCTGCTGGAGAACCATATTGTCACTGAAGAAGGACGGTAATGTGACTTTAGCTTGGAGTGAGCAGGTCAGTAGCAATGATAGAAGGAAAAGCAGTTTTTTCATGTTTGTATAAGTCATTTATGAAAGTATCTCTTCAGCCATACGGCGTCCGGCGTCGTATGCCTTTTGAAGGTCTTCTTCCCAATGCTCGTCGCGCCATTTCCGCTTGGCTTCTTCTGAAAAGCCGGCAAGTTCGTAGCGCTCGTAGTTCTTTACTTGATAAGTATTATAGGCGACCACGCGCCTGGGCTCGCCGAGGGCTCTCTTCAGGCAATGTTCCATCGACCCATATCCATTGCTGTTGTTCCTGAGCGGCGACCCGTTCATGGTCTCAATAAGCACTACGGGCATACGCTTGGGGGCTGTCAGGCTGTAGTCGTTGTATGAGAGCCAGGGGAAGGCGAGACGCTCCAGGAACGTACGCATCTGCCCGGTCACATCTCCAAAGTAGATGGGGGAACCGAGCACCAGTCCGTCGGCCTGGGCAATTTCTTCAAGGACGGGAGTCAATGCATCGCGGAATTTGCAAATGTTGGATGCTTTGCCCTTGATTTTGCAAGCCATGCACGACATGCACCCCTTGTAGTCCAGGTCATACAGCCGCACGGTCTTTACTTCGATGTCGGGGTTCAGCGACTTGGCTCCTTCGGCAAACTTCTGCAGCATCTGAGCTGTATTCATGTTCCGGCGCGGACCGCCGTCTATAATAATTATCTTTTTCATATCGATAGGGGAATTGCTACTCATTATTCTGCGAAAGGAGGCTGCCTCCGCTTGATGTTCAAGCAAGTTTGCAGCCGCCAGCGCTGCTATGCCGATGGCAGATTCTTTCAGAAAGCTACGTCTGTTCATAGGCGATCAACTATGGATACAAATATACATAAAAAATGCTTATGAAGCCTGCAGATTGCCGTTTTGAGTTTTAATAATTATATTTGCAAACCGTTAGTTAGAAACAATTTACTCATATGAAAAAAGTAGTTATCGCCGGAGGCGGCGTGCTTGGAAGCCAGATTGCATTCCAGGCTGCATATTGTGGATTCGATGTAACTATCTGGCTCCGCAGCCAGGGCAGCATCGGCCGTACCCAACCCAAGATTGACAATCTTCGCAAGACCTACCTCGAAGCCATCAAGCTGATGGATTCTGCTGCTGGAGAATCGAATTGGTGCCGCAGCATTGCCGACCACGACAGCTTTGACGCCAAGAAATG
>JAFWPT010000222.1 GCA_017509375.1 Bacteroidales bacterium
AATGCTCCGAGTGAAGGCTTGTAAATGCATCTTTTTCCCGGCCCCGGACGGGGGCCACTTTCACGCCGGATAGAGGGGGCTACTTTCACCGGATTGTCCATATAACTCACAAATGTACGAAATCTTGCCTGTAAAATTTCATTATTTCTCCTTCTGCCAGGCGGAACCCTCACAGGCCCCGCCCGGCATCAGGATAGAAAGTATTTATGTTTAACTGCTTATGAAAAGCCCACCTTATTCTTTCTTCAACTCTATCGCCGGATTCGTCTTCGCCGCCTTCAGCGTCTGCCAAAGCACCGACCCGAATGCAATCGCCACGGCAATGACGGCCGCCAGGACGAAGATCCACCAATAGCCGTCAATCCTGTACGCATAGCGGCTCAGATACCTTCCTGCCATCCAAACGGCCACTGGAATGCCGATGACAACCGCAATGCCCACCAGCACCATATAATCCTTCACCGTCCGCCAGGTTTCGCGCGAGACATCGCTGCCGAACACCTTCCGCACGGCTATGCCCTTAGTGTTCTCCCCGGAGTAGTATGCGCTCATGGCCAGAAGGCCCAGCAGCGCTATCAGCACGGACAGAATCATGAACAGCTCCACCAGCCGCAGCGCCATCTTCACCGGAACCAGCTGCAGGTTGATGACATCCATAATATAGCCGTTCTGGGCAGGCTCAACGTAGGTGCCGTTCTTCTCCTCAGAGTAAGCGGCATAGGCTTCCATGATAGCCCTGTCAGCCGCTTTATAATCGCCCTCCACCTCAACCATCAGGCCGTTTCCGTAGAGGATATCCTTGGCCTGGGCCATTACGATGGCCGAGTTCTTGGCCGGGTTGGAAGCTGTTGCGTCAGAAGTGGGAATATCATCAAAAATGCCGCCTACATATTCCGTCATGATTCCGTTTACCCGGAACCGGCTGGCATAGTAGGCCATCGTGCTATCGCTCAGCTGCACCTCATCGGCCAGAGACTTCGACATCCAGACGGAATTCTCCCTCGGCGTCCCGAAGTCCTTCACCACCTTCAGTCCCAGCATATCAAAATAATCCGGTGTACAGATGATGACCTGCGCCTGGGGGTGCCTGTCATCCGGTGTCTTGAAACCAAATCCCATATTCATCTGTCCCGGGAATCCCCGGCCGTAAGCCACGCGCTTCACCTCAGGAATCCGGTTCAGACGGTCCACCAGCGGCTCCACCTCCGAGTAATCCCTCGCATAGAAGCCCAGGGAATACAAGCCCTCGCTGCGGGCATTCAGCGGCCGGTGCATCATGTGGTTCAGCTGCACCTCCATCAAGATGGCCATCGAGATAAGTACCACAGAAACGACATTCTGGAACACGATAAACACCTTGCCGAACACCATCTTGCTGCGCCGACGGAATGTGCCCCGCACAATGTCGATGGGCGCAAAACGGGAAGCGAACAGCGCCGGGGCAAGACCTACCAGAGTGCCGATAAGCACAATGGCAAGGGCATAGGCGGCCACCGTGCCCGCCGACAAGCCCAGCGTCACCGGAATATACATCCAGGTATTGCCCGTATCCGTAGTCACGTTCAGCAGCAGCTCGTTCATCATCGGCAGAAGCGCCCAGGCCAGCAGAAGCGCCAGCGCAAAGCAGACCGCCGTGAACAGGATGGATTCGCCGATGTATTTCCAGACGATGGAGCCCTGCGGTGCACCCAGAAGCCGGCGCGTGGCCATCTCCTTCGCCCGCTTGCCGGACAGCGCCAGATTCAGGTTGATGTAATTGAAGATGGCCGATACCAGCAGCAGGAGCACCACCACCAGCAGCATCTGCAGGACACTCTTGTTGCCACGGTGGAAGATCCACTGCTCCGGATTGAAATACAGTTCCGGAATCGTATAGATGGGTGTCGCCTTCACGAGCTCCCGTCGTAATTCCCCTTGCAAATCTCCTCCACCTTCTTTGTCAAGGCCTCCCGGTCCGTACCCTCCTTTACTTTGATGAGGGTGACGTATTGCCCAAGCGTACTGAATGGATTCATCTTCCCGGAGGAATAAGATGCATCGTACTCCGGATTGGAGAGGATGTCCGTCGAAGGCATCATCGTTCCCGAAAAGTCCTTGTACACGCCGCAGACGGTAAAGGTCTCCTCTCCGGCAAAGTAATTCTCCATGGAAAGCTGCTTGCCGATAGGGCTGCCAGTGAAGTGCTTCCTGGCAAAAGACTCGGAAACCAGGCAATGCCCCTTCAGACTATACTCTTCCAGGCTTCCCTCCAGCAGCGGGTAATTCGGGAACACCTCGAAGAACTCCGGATCCACCTGGGTCATTGTGCCCTGGATCTTGGACGTGCCGATGGTGATGACTTGGTCTTCCTCCCGGTTGCTGATGCGGCAGACCGCCTCCGCCTCCGGAATCTTGGCATCAAACTCGGCCTTGTCCCACCAGGACAGCGCCACATACTGGTCATTACCCACCGCATACACCCTGTCACCGATGGGGTTCTCATGGGCAATGCTGTACTGCTGCCAGACATAGTTCCCAATCAGAATGACAAAGGCGATGGATATCACCAGTCCCACCGCCTCGATGGCGGTGTAGAGTTTATTGCGGGATAGGAATTTCAAATAACTCTTCATACTACTCGTTCTTCAACGATTCCACCGGATTCGCCCGGGCAATCCTCAGGCAGTTCAGCACTACAACACCCAGCACGATCAGCAATACCAGGAGCGCACCGCCGAT
>JAFWPT010000223.1 GCA_017509375.1 Bacteroidales bacterium
CTATCAACGAGGGTTCTTCTGCCACCATCAGCTTTACGCCCGACAATGGCTTCCGCATCAAGAGCGTAAAGAAGGATGGCACGAATGTCACCTCCAGCGTTTTGAACAACCAGTACACGGTCAGCAATACCATAGCACAGGGCCTGCATCAGGTCCGAAGGCAGTTCCATCCTCAGCACCTCCCTCTGGCTTTCCTCCAGGTGCTCGTCTTCAATTTTGTCGGTGAGGTAGTCTTGCACCGCCATTCCGGCGGCCTTTGCCTTCAGGCGCAGGTTTACATCCTTTGTAACCAGGGCCACGAACGTGCCGGGATGAGTATCCCGCACCCACATGGCAGTAGCCAGGATGCGATGATCCTGTATGTCATCTTTGAAAAGGTCTGCGAACTCCGGGGGGAAGGGGTGGTTCGGCTCTACTTTTATGCGTCCCAGGCCCTTGCCTATGGGAATGCCGTCTTTCCCGAAGGAGCGGCCGCTGGATATCTTGTCCAGGTCGCGCATGAAACCGCGGGCATGGTAGGACAGGGTGTCGTTGCCCTTCTTGAATTTGTCAGCTTCTTCTATGACAGCAGCCGGGATTACCAGGTTGTTGTCCTTGAGCTGCCGTATGGCCTTGTGGTCGTGCAGGATCACATTGGTATCCAGCACGAATATTTTTGCTTTTCCCATATATTACTAATCCTCCCCTTCCGCATTCTGCATAAGGGATTCGAGTATAGTCTGTATGCCGCTGCGGTCGCGCGCCCCAAGCGTCAGGCCTCCTCCCGGCAAGGGATGCCCCAAAGGATAATAGGCCACATCCTGCAAAATGAACTCCGCATCTATGTAGTCGAAGTCGGAGTCCCGGACCTGCAGCACGGCACCGGGTACTTCAGCGAAAAAGATGCTGGCGGCGTTGTCGCAAGAAGCGGCCCGCATCACGTCAGACACATCCACTGCAGCTCCGGTATCCTCCGTAGTCATACGTTTGAGCGCAGCTGCAAGGCCTCCGGCGCCGACGGTAGCAGCAGACATAAGTATGCCGTCCACAGCGAGTTCCCGCACCAGCTCGAAGCAATCTATGAAGTAATCCGCATCTGTCAGCTGAGGCGCCGTACCGCCGCGGAGTCCGAGGGCCTGCGAGAGCAGGGAGCCGCCGAGCCGGAAATCCGACGTATCGAAGGGAACATAAACCAGCCAGCTGTTCGGATCGGGATGAATATGTTCTCCCACCAGCAGCGGAGCCCCGGAAAACGGGGTCGCAATCTTAACGCCGAAACTGCCGATTTCCAGCGCATATCGGCGCAGGGCGACGCCCAAGGCGTCCATATAGTCCGCAGCCGCCTCGACGGAGGCATAAAAAGCCGACATATCCCCTACGGTGCCGGGATTGAAAGTCCACTTCACGGTGAGCGCCAGGTCATCCAGGCGGAAGTTGCCGACCCGCCACATGGTATCCACTATAGATTCGGCTATACGTCCCCTTGTGCAGGGAGCGGCAAAAGGCACAGGAATCTGCCTCTCAAACCCTTGTATTGTAACCAGATACGAATCTGCAAGGGCCGGGTCCGGAACGATGGGTCCCGGGGCCGGATCGATTGTCTCATCAATAACCACACCACCCTGGCCTTCCGCCTCGGGGGCCTTTTCCAAGACCGGTGCCAACAGGGCCGCAGGGGTCAATTCCTGAGGCACGCCATTGATGATATATTTCGAGTACAACGCTTGCAGCATCCTGGAAGTGTAATCGTACAAATATAGCAATTATTTTGAAACCACAGGCCCCCGTCCTCCGTCATTGGCACGGTAGTGGGGAGCATAGAGCGATTCTATTTCTATGGCAGGAGTCTGGAAGGAGCCTTCCTGGGTCACGAAGAACTCCTCATTTATGACAGTATTCTCTTCCGGATAACTGTCGAACCAGTACTCGGTCTTGTCGGCGAGCACATTGCGGTAACCCTGAGGACTGAAAGACCAGCCGCCGTAACTTAGAGGGGCGGCCCACCAGCCGTAGTGGCGGAAAGCTGGGCGACGGGACGGAAGGAGGCCGGACGGGGAGCGCTGAGGCGCACGAAGCTGCGGTTTTCCTCGCTCCAGATGTGATAGCAGGCGGTAAGCTTGTCCCCCACCTTCAGCACATCTCCGTCGGAGATATGGTGTCCGTTTACCATCCAGTCACAGGACAGTTTGAAACCGTTGCCGCTTGCCTTGACCTCCGCGAACGGCTTGGTGAAGCCGGCGCTTATCAAGATGACTTTGGTGGCAAGGGTTTCGGGAGTGCCGCGCAGCACGGATGCAAG
>JAFWPT010000224.1 GCA_017509375.1 Bacteroidales bacterium
CACCAGTCGGAGAACTTGGTCTGGCGGTTTCGGCCTCAAGCAGCTTAACGAGAACCCTCACAAGGGGCTGCTCGCGATGATTAACCTCTCCAATCTGGAGCCGGGGCATATCTCCATCGACGACATAGTTTTCAAAATCGGTCCCAGAATCAATGCCGCCGGACGTATGGAGTCCGGGCGTCTTGCGGTAGAACTACTTACAGCACAGGATGTTAACGAGGCTATGCTGATTGGGGAGAAGATCAACGAGAACAACAACGAACGTAAGAATATAGATAGGGAGATTACCCGCGAGGCCCTGGAAATGGTCGAAAGCGGCAAGTGCCTGGCCAGGGAAAACGCCACCGTGGTGTACAATCCCCGCTGGAGCAAGGGTATAGTGGGTATCGTGGCTTCCCGTCTGGTGGAAGCCTACTACAAGCCTACGGTCGTCCTTACAAAATCCAACGGCTTCGTCACCGGTTCCGCCCGCAGCATCGCCGGCTTCGACTTGTATGAAGCCATAGAGAGCTGCGCGGACCTGCTGGAGAATTTCGGAGGCCACGTTTACGCCGCCGGGCTCACTCTCAAAGAAGAGAACCTGGAAGAATTCTCCCGCCGCTTAGACAGTTTCATAGCCGGCAAGATTACTGCCGAAATGCTGGTGCCGGTAGTGGACATAGATGCCAAGCTGGACTTCTCCCAGATTACGCCCAAATTCTTCCGCATCCTTAAGCAGTTCCAGCCTTTCGGACCTGGCAACGGCAACCCTGTTTTCATGACCGAGCATATCTATGACGCTGGTAACGGTCGCAAAGTGGGGGCCGGCGGAGTGCATCTGAAGCTGGACCTGATCCAGGAGTCGCAGCCATACCACCAGATAGCCGCCATAGCATTCAATATGGCTGAATACTACGACTATATCAAATCCGGAAATCCCCTGGACGTGTGTTATTCCATAGTGGAAAACTATTACAGGGGCAATTCTACCATCCAGCTTCGGGTGAAAGACCTGCGCGAAAGGGAAGAAATCATTTAGTGCCGGTGCCCTGGTCAAGCTCGGCAATCATCTTCAGGAAATCCAGCAAGTCGGGTACCTCGGGATCCTTGTTTAGGGGGTCCGGAATCCTTTCTACACTGCATCGCGCCAGTCCGCCCACTATTCCCAAGCCATGGAAGACATTGGTGTAAGTGAAGTTGGGAGGCGTGACACCGAAATTGGAAAGCAAATTGAAGTTTTGGAGGTACTGTGCTTTACAATAGTTGTAAAGTTCGTCGCTCAGACGGTACAACTCAATGGTATAGAAGGTTTTGCTGCCTATCGGGACGGAAGGTATTTCGGGCTCTCCCGGTTCTTCCGGCTCATCTGGTTCCTCCGGTTCTTCTGGCTGCTCCGGCTCTTCAGGCTCTTCTGGAAACCAAGGATCTTCCGTATCTTCCGGCATGGGAAAATCTATATCGAATATATCGCCGCCGGCATTCACGTAGAAAGAGTAGGTGTCTTTGCTGAACTGCCTTTCGGTAAGCAGGGATACGGGAGAAAAGTTGACTATATTGCTGTTGACCAGGCCGCCGTAGGTGTAGTTCACCTGAGCGAAAGCGTCCAGGTCCAGATTGTTGATATCGGACATGGAGGCAACCTGGCCGGCTGTAGTGGAATAAGAATAAAGTGTAGTGTCCACCACTATGGAGGGAGGCATGCTCATTGCCAGGGTAGCGAAGTACAATTCTTCGAGGACGGTTATCTTGAGTCCGTAGTACTCTCCTTCTTGCACTTCTTTATCCAGTTTCAGCACGAAGCGCCTGCCTTCCGAATTCTCTTTGTCGCTGGATTTGCTGATGTCTATGGAAGATATTACAGGGATTTCCGGAATCACGGTGGAGGAAGAAGCGGTAGGAACGGAACCGCCGCTTACGCTTATTTCAACTTCGTCTCCCGGAGCCAGTCCCAAGCGTACGGACGCAGTGGTTGAACTGCCTTCTTGCGTCCATTCCAAAGCCTTGGTATTCAGTTCTTTGCCTTTCGCCCTTATGCTTATGTCTTCGCTCTTGAAGCTGTAAGGAGTCTTGATTTTGGAGCCGAAAGCAGGGTCTGCGTAAGATACTTTCACATCAAAGCTTTCATCCCCCGGGATAGGCACGCACTCAATCATGAAGCGCGGCTCCGAGATGTCCTTTATGTCAAAAGGAATCTCGCATGAGCAGAGCAGGGCTGCAAAAGCGAAAAGTAAGAGCGTCTTCTTCATGCCTGTCAGAATTTGTAGCTCACGCTGAATGTCGGAATAATGGGGATCAGTCCGTAAGCCATTCCCCTGTAGTTGCCTTTTTCATCCTCGTCTAGCATCGCGAAAGATGCGTTCATGTGGTTGTACAGGTTGTACACGCTGAGTGTCAGGTTGAGGAAATGTCCGTTTTTCAAGCTCCATTTACGCTCCACGCTGGCATCCAGCCTGTGGTAATCGGGCAGTTTTGCATTGAACGGAGATTCATATGCGAAGCTGCTGGAGTTCTCTTCCCATGTGATTACATGGCTGGGCAGGGTTATACGGTTGCCGCTGTGCCAGTTCCAGTTGAACGAAAGGAACCATCCTTTGGCGAAGTTCCAGTTTCCCACCAGGTTCACCTTGTGGCGGTTGTCGTTGCGGTCCGGGAACGGGAACATGGAGAACGCCGCGAACTCCCTGAAGGTCCAGCTCAAGGTATAGTAGGCGGACAGTTCCAGCTTCGGAACGCTGTAGGTGGTTTCGAACTCCATGCCGTAGGACTTTCCCTTGCCGGAAGTGAAAGACTTTTCCCAATTGACCAGCGGGGGATAGAAGGCGTTGGCGCCGTTGTACGCCAGCATTCCGTCCATGGTCTTGTACCAGCCCTCCAGGTTAATCTTGAAATTGCCCGGCGTGAAATAGATGCCGCCGGCTATCTGGTCTGATACCATGGGGCCGGCTTCCGGGGTGGACGGCATCCAGCTGTTGGTGGGCAGATCTATGTACATCGCCGATACCAGATGTATGTACTGACTCATGCGGGTGTACGACAGCTTGGCGCATATATCGTTTGTAATCAGCCACTTGAATGCCGCCCTCGGCTCTATGGAACCCCAGGTTTTCCGGGGAGTGCCGAAGAGCGACAGCCGCACCCCCGCGTTGAGGGTGAAATTGTAGGTGATGAAGAATTCGTCTTCCATATACACGGCCGGTTCCCATGCCGTGTAGCTTTCTCCGACTTTGTTGTCGTCTTTATTGTCTCCGCCGCTGCCGAGCATGTCGAACAGACTGCCTTTCTGCTCATATTGCCGGCCCGTCTCGTATCCGTGCCAGGCGACTGAAGCTCCGGTACGCACATGATGCGAACTGCTTGGATACCAGTTCATGTCGTATTTCAGTCCTACATCCTGCACCTTGCAGATATTGTCGTCGTTGAAATACAGCATGGACTGTTCTTCGCCGTCTTTCACCGCGCCTATGTCGAAGGTATAGCCTATGTCGGAACCGCTCCGGCTGTAGTAGGCAAGCAGCTTGCCGTTGGTCTTATCGGAATACTTGGCATCCCACGATACGGAGGAGGTAAGCGACCCCCAGGTGGACCGTATCCCTATATCCATAAGGCTGGAACTGTCTTTCTGCACCAGTCCGGCCCGGATGCGGTCGTTCCCCCAATAGAGATTGGCGTTCAGCTTGCTTTTGTCGGACAGCTTGTGGGTAATCTTGGCGTTCATATCCCACATAGCATACCCGCCGTTGGCTTTCGGGTTGTTGTGATTCTTGTAATTGGCGTACATCAGCGCGGGGACGGTCACCACATCCATCCATGAGCGGCGCAGTCCGAAATTGAACGACGTCTTGTTCTTGATGACGGGACCTTCAACCTGAATGCGTCCGTCTATCAATCCGAGGGAGAAATAGCCGTGGTACCTTTCCATGTTCCCCTCGGCCGTTTCCACGTCCACGACGGAAGAAAGCCTGCCGCCGTAGCGTGCCGGGAAGCCGCTCTTGTAGAAGTCCAGGTTCTCTACTACGTCCGTGTTGAAACTCGAAAAGAAGCCTCCGAAGTGGCTGATGTTGTACAGCGGCACCCCGTCCAGCAGGAAAAGGTTGTCGTTGCCGTCTTCGCCGTGCACATAGAGTCCCGACATGAGTTCGTTGCCCGCCGCTACCCCCGGCAGCATCTGCAGGC
>JAFWPT010000225.1 GCA_017509375.1 Bacteroidales bacterium
CCCGGATGCCAGTCGATCTGGAGGTTGGCTCCTCCAAGGTTGGCAGCAACCTGGGCGTCCAGTGCGTCAACTCCCTTGACGTCGAAGCGCGTAAGGTCGATAGTCTGGCTGTATTTCCAGATGGGAGACAGCATGGAATAACCGGCGCGGACCTGGAATTGTCCTCCAAGCGGCGCTGCAAGCTGGAGGCCGGCACCGTCAAGTCCCGCGGTGACACCGAGGGAGAGATGGTTGAAATACTGTGCCGAAACCTGTTGAGATGCAAAAAGTGCCAGTAAAACTGACAAGATAACTGTTGCTAATCGTTTCATATTGCAAGTTTAGAAAAAAAATCCGAATAAATCGCCATAAACCGGTAAACTTAAGGCGCATACACACATGCAGGCCGCCCTAATACAGATTCCACCATGGAATAAGCTCCGGAGTCTGGTCCAATAGCGCCCCCTGCTCCGGGCTGAGGTACTTGCGCTCCACCGCCATACGGAACATATAGCGGCGCCACCATTCGCCGGTGAAACCTACGTACCCGCCGCAGCCCCGGTCGGTACCGAAACTGTTCTCGGACACCCAGCGCACTATGCCGGCAGAAGTGGCGAGAGTAGATGAACTGCTTGCCCCGCGGGAGCCCGGTTCGGCCAGCTCCACACCGCACATAGCCATAGCATGCGCCGAGCTCACGTCCCTGCTCAGGAACAGTTCTTCCTTGCTCATATACCAAGAACCGCCCTCTGCCGAGCCAGGATATGAAAGCCGTAAATCATACACCCCTGGACGCTCCATAAAGTCCTTGTAGGTATCACAGGTAAAGTAGAACCGGTCTCCGCCGCGCAGCGACTTCACTCCGAGCTCTTCCAATTCTTCTGCTGGAAGATTGAGGAAGGTCCATTCCGTCCCGTCGGAAGCACTGCGGGACTCGGTCACACGGTACGTTTTGTAATACGGACGGGTAGGGTCGTTCATCAAAATGGCATAACGGCTGCCTACGCCCTTAAGGCCAAGTGCATCCCTCCACTGCAGGGGGGTCCAGCGGCGTCCGTGCCATTCGAATTCGGCGGGCGGCACGCCGAGGACTCGGGCCAGCAGGGAATATACGTCGCCCAGGGCCTGCAGGCGCAAAGCCTCAGGATCGGAAGTCTCCCGCATACGCAGGCCGTAGCTGCGGAGCAAGGAACGCAACTCCCGGAGCAAGTCTGCCGAATGTGTGGCGTCATAGCTTTCTTCCATTGCCTGAGAAGGCACAACTCCATATTTTTCAATAAGATAATAGGCATCCATGCAGTGCCCGCCATCCCAGGTAGGACGACGGAAGAGGGCCTCGTTGAGCCGGCTGTCAAGCGCCTCGTTACGGGCATCCCACACGCGCACCAGGAATTTGTTGGCCTTCTCCAGCATATCGAAGAAATAGGCGTAGCTCTGGGAGAAGGTCTCAGGACCGCGCAGCACGTTGGTGACGGCAAAATACCAGCAACGGCCGGAGGCCATCTGGTTCGTAATGCCGGACGACGGCAGGAAGATGCTCAGTCTGCTTGTATCGGCCTGGATCTTTCCACCGGCCTTCAGCTGCCGCATACGGGCGGAAGTCTGGAGACTCACCACTCCGTCATGCTTCGGTCCGGCGGCCGCCGCAACGGTGGAAACTTCAGGCATTACGGCAGCAAGCGAAGCGGCAGGCATGAACGGAGGCCGGCGGTTGCCCATAAGGGGCTGGAATTTGAAATCCGCCCCCCTGCGTTCCAGGAACTCGGAACGCACGGCAGCCAGCAAAGAAGCGTCCGTAAACAGCTCGTAAGCTGACAGATACAGCACCCTGGCCGCTCCCAGCGCCCCCTTGGTGCCTATGGTAGTACCCGCACTGGCGACCTGCTGCCAGCTGTGCCCTACTCCCCCGGGGGCAAAGCAGGCATAGCGGAAACTGCCAGTTGGCACCGCCCAGGTGACATTCCCCACATCGCTGGAAACGTATGCCTCGTACCCCTCGTCCGCCGGAGGCACCACCACCGACAGCCTGTCAATGAGCTCCGTGCCTGTACCCGATTCGGCGGCTACAGCGCGAGCGAATTCGAGCTCCCGGGCGTCCAGTTTCAAACCTCCCACCTTCTCAAGGCTGCGGCCGATCAGAGCTGACATAGCCTCGTTGGGCAAACGCTCGTAGTTGCCGGACAGCAACTCGTAATCCATAGTAGTGCCGGTACCCATCGCCGCCCCCTCGGCAGCAGCCAGGGCCCGGTCCAGCAGCTCTCCCACAACTTTGCGGGACGGACTGCGGAAATAATACTTCACGGAAGCCCGGTCCGGCACCACATTTGGCGCCTTGCCTCCGTCCGTGATTACATAGTGGATGCGGGAGCTCTGGGGAACATGCTCGCGCATAAGATTCATCATATAGTCGAAGGCCTCCACGGCGTCGAGCGCGGAACGGCCTTCCTCAGGAGCTCCGGAAGCGTGCGAGGAGCGGCCGCTGAAATTGAACTGCACCTGCACGTTGGCAAGTCCGGACGCCTTGTTCACGGTGTTGCGGGTGTCGGGATGCCAGTCGAGCATGGCATCCAGTCCGTCGAAGACGCCCTCCCGCATCATGTAGGCCTTGCCTCCGCCGCCTTCTTCCGCCGGACAGCCGAAGAGCACCACTGTGCCTTTATGCCCTTCGGAGAGCCACCTGGACACCGCTACGGCACCGGCAACCGAACCCATTCCCAGCAGGTTATGGCCGCATCCGTGCCCGTTGGCCCCTTCCGCCAGCGCCTTCCGGTACGGCACCGTATCTTGCGACATTGCAGGCAATGCATCATATTCTGCCATCATACCTATTACCGGTGAACCGCTGCCGAAGCGGGCCACGAAAGCAGTAGGGATACCGGCGGCTCCCCTTTCCACCCGGAAACCCTGTTCTTCCAGGAAGGAAGCCCACTGACCGGCGCTGCGATACTCCGTGTAGGCCGTCTCCGCAAAGCTCCAGACCTGTTTCTGCAGCGAATCATAAAGGTGGAAATGCGTATCCAGATACTTCAATCCGGATGCCGGGCTTGTCTTTACCCGGCCTCCGGAAGCCGCCGCCACGAGCGACAGGGCCAAGAGGAATATGATGCTAAACTTCTTCATATCAAGATTTTGTTCTGCGAAGCCAGCCGCGCGCCGCCGCAATCCCCAATACTCCGAATCCAAGCACGGCGCAAGCCGCAACGAACAGCCAGCCCAGGCCGCGGCTGAAAATGACAGGCGACAGGCTCACAAGGGCGATTTCTACCGGAGCTATGTAGAGGTAGGCATAAGCGTAGTCGTCCAGGGTGCCGCTTTTGGAGTCCGGGTCCGTGATGCGCAGCAGGGCGATACCCATAGCCATAGTGCCGGTAAACCAGCCCCAGGTGAATATACTCTTCTCGAAAGGAGCGCTCACGTGGATGCGGGCCCCGAGCCAGAATACGTAGAAAAGGGTGCAGAGCAGTCCCACTCCGAGCAGAATTGTAAGCGGAAGCCAGAACCGTCCCACCACTTCCAGGCGTATGGATGCAAC
>JAFWPT010000226.1 GCA_017509375.1 Bacteroidales bacterium
AACCGGAATCATACTTGATCGCGGGATTGATGATGCGGCAGAACGGAATCACACTGAAATCGACTGTGTTGCTGCCCTTGCTCAAGGAGAAGTCAGCCTTCTCGGGCTCATAGACAGGAAGCAGCTTCATGGACACCTTGTAGTCCGCTGCAAATACCAGGTTGTTCGTATAGTGACCGTCGTAGCGCACGAACCAGTGCTGCTCCTGAGAGACCGGCTGGCCATTCGCATCTTTCCAACCCTGCTCCATGATCACGAGAGCGCCATAGTTGTATGTAGTCTGGCTCCACCAGCTACCGGTAGTAACCTGCGCCGCTTCAATGTTGATGAGATCTCCGGTCTTGGCGTCTAACAGTCTGCCGGTCACTTCAGCATCCGGACCGTCGAAGGTGTCACGTTTCAGCAGATCGCACGACGTGACAAACGCGACGGACAACAAAACGGCTATAATCTGAGTAAACTTTTTCATATTAATTAGCGACATTTAAGTTGTTAGGCACAAGATGATTCTTTGCATAGTTCGGAATCTGGCTGTAGTAATCATTGGCCTTGTAATCAAAGGAACCGTTGTATCCCTGCTTCTGCGTAGCATTGTACGGATAGCAACGTACGAAGATATACTGGGCTTCAGCGCCGCTCAGATCCACGATCGGGATAAGGGTAAGTTTCCGCACCAGCGGACCTTCTTCCATGCTGCTGCCGCTGCTGGTGATGAACGCACGGCGGCGATGAAGGACGTGGCTCCACTGGTTCTCGAACGCGAATTCGCACTTCCATTCGTGAAGGACGTTTTCGAGCGTAAGCTCGATGTCATCCTTGAATCCGGCACGGTGACGCACTTCGTTCAGGCATTTCTTCGCGAAGGCCTTGTCACCCTTCCCGCTCTCGGCGACTGCCTCGGCGTAGGTCAGGAGGATCTCGGAATAACGCATGTTGTACCACGGAGTCTGAGGGTTCGGGTTGTTACCGGTCTCGTCCAGTCCCTTCCGGATCTGGAAGCAGTAGAACGAACGGTTCGAGTCGTTGATATCCTTGTCCAGTTTGTAGAACATGGAATTCTGGTCGCCGGGGCCACCGTAAGGATAATACTCAACGCCATTCTTCTCGACACCGGTGTTGTTGCCGGGATAAACGGCAAGCGTGCCGTCCGGCATCACCATGCCTGCCTGGTTGTTGATCGTCACGCCGCGGAATGAAGTTCCCGGATAGCAGACCCAGGCCTGGAAGCGGGCGTCCTTGATCTTGAACGGCTCATCCACTGAATTATAACGCTTGTAGTTGGGAAGCATGTCGGCCGTCAGCTGGCGCTCATCCGTCAGATAGGCACTTTCGTCCCCGGAGACCAGCGTCTGGATCTGGCCGCTCACTCTCTTGCGCTCATTCAGGTCAGAGTAGTTGTCGTAGGCATCGGCCAGGTTCAGGGTGACGGAATACGTTCCCTGGAGGTAACCCGTGACAACCTGGTTCGGACCCCAGCCCTGGTTTCCGTTACCGGAAGTGGTCGTACCATTGTTATAGGAACGTCCGAAAATACCCTCATGCACATCGTAGGACTGGAACAGGTCGATCAGACTGCCCACCGCCGCATCGACATTGGCCGGGTTGGCGCCGGCAAGCCCGTATTTTCCGGAATCGATCACCTGCTTGGACGCATCGATAGCATCCTGATAATACGCATCGGCATAGGAAGCTTGCATGTAGGTAAGTTTCTGCTGGACAGCGGCATAACCATTATCCAGTGCAGCACGGTTCCAATACTTGCTCAGGGAGGCGGCCCACAGCGCGGCACGGGCCTTCATCGCGAGCGCAGTGTACTTGTTGGCTCGCATGGGCTGGCTCTGGCTCGCGGGCATCATGTCAGCAGCCACCTGGAACTCGTTGATCACCCAGTCCCAGGAGTCTTTTTCAGTCGAACGAGGGATATAAAGGTCCTCGCTGTCAATCGGAACCTCGTCGAGGGCACGGTCCAGCAGCGGCATGCCGCCGTAGGAGCGTACGCCGGCGAAATACATGCAGGCACGCAGGAAGTGGGCTTCGCCGAGATAGCCCTTGGCGGTATTCTCGTCGAGCGTACCGGCCTTCTGGGCGGACTCGACGGCCTCCATGAATTTATGGATGGAACGGATCGTTCCGTAGCTCCACGTACCGCCGGTACCATTGGCATAACTCGGCGTCGAACGGCTGCCGTTCGCATAGAGCGTTCCCTGGTCAGCAGTGGAAACACCCATGTCCGGAAGATTCGAGTACAGGTTGGCGAGGAGGCCCAGCAGTCCGGAATTGGAAGCCAGAAGGTCCTCTGC